>DATAQP010000497.1:0-1897 GCA_036264595.1 Allostellaceae bacterium | reverse complement strand
ACGCTCGCCGAGCGCATCCGCGCCGGCGGTGCCGGCATCCCCGCCTTCTTCACCAAGACCGGCGTCGGCACCCTCGTCGCCGAAGGCAAGGAGGAGCGGAGCTTCGACGGCGAGCGCTACGTCATGGAGCGCGGTATCTTCGGCGATCTCGCCATCGTCCATGCCTGGAAGGGCGACACCGAAGGCAACCTCGTCTACCGCAAGGCGGCGCGCAACTTCAACCCGATCATGGCGACGGCGGCGCGCGTCACCATCGCCGAGGTCGAGCACCTCGTCGAGCCGGGCGAGATCGATCCCGACCACATCCACACGCCCGGCATCTTCGTCAAGCGCATCGTGCACGGCACGAACTTCCAGAAGCGTATCGAGCAGCGCACAGTCAGGAAACGGAGCTGAACCCATGCCCTGGACCCGCGAAGACATGGCGCGGCGCGCCGCGCAGGAAATGAAGGACGGCTACTACGTCAATCTCGGCATCGGCATCCCGACCTTGGTCTCGAACTACATCCCCGAAGGCGTCTCGGTGCAGCTGCAGAGCGAGAACGGCATGCTCGGCATGGGGCCGTTCCCCTTCGAGGGCGAGGAGGACCCTGATCTCATCAATGCCGGCAAGCAGACGATCACCGAGCTGCCGACGACGAGCTATTTCGACAGCGCGCAGAGCTTCGGCATGGTGCGCGGCGGCCATATCGACCTCTCGATTCTCGGCGCAATGCAGGTCGCCGAGAACGGCGATCTCGCCAATTGGATGATCCCCGGCAAGATGGTCAAGGGCATGGGCGGCGCGATGGATCTCGTCGCCGGCGTCAAGCGCGTCATCGTCGTCATGGAGCATGCCGCCAAGGATGGCACGCCCAAGCTGCTGCAGCGTTGCGACCTGCCGCTGACCGGCGCCGGCGTCGTCGACATGGTGATCAGCGAGCTCGGCGTCTTCACCATCGACGCCGACGGCATGACCCTGATCGAGCTCGCCCCTGGGGTCACGCTCGACGAGATCAAGCAGAAGACCGCGGCAAGTTACAAGGTCAAGCCGGGCGTCGGTTAAGGCGGCACGAATTTATATTTGTAGGGGCGGGCTCTGCCCCGCCCGGGCCGGGTAGAACCCGGCCCCTACAAATAGTCCAGGCGGCACTCGGTCTCTATTAGCCAGCGGAAGGCAGGGCCATGAAATCGACGCGCTATCGCCGGGACCGGATCGGCAATCATCTGCTCAAGCCCGAGACGATGATGCTTGGCTACGGCTACGACCCCGCCCTCTCGGAAGGGGCGGTGAAGCCGCCGGTGTTTCTCACCTCGACCTTCGTCTTCCGCTCGGCCGAGGAGGGGCGCGACTTCTTCAACCTCGCCGCCGGCCGCGCAGAGCCGGAATACGGCGTCGATCCCGGCCTCGTCTATTCGCGCTTCAACCATCCCAACAGCGAGATCGTCGAGGACCGGCTGGCCGTCTACGAGGGCGCCGAGGTCGGCGCCATCTTCGCCAGCGGCATGGCGGCGATCACCACTGTCCTGCTCGCCTATTGCCGGCCGGGAGACGCCATCCTGCATAGCCAGCCGCTCTATGGCGGCACCGAGACGCTGATCGCCCGCACCCTGATGCCTTTCGGCATCGCCGCTGCCGGGTTCTCCGACGGCGTCGGCGAGATGGCGATCCGCGAAGCCGCCGACGAGGCCATGAAGAAAGGCCGCGTCTCGGTGGTGCTGATTGAGACGCCGTCCAACCCGCTCAACACGCTGGTCGACATGAGGCTGGTGCGGCGGGTCGCCGACGAGATCGCGTCGCGCCAGGGTCACAAGCCGGTCGTCGTCTGCGACAACACGCTGCTCGGCCCGGTCTTCCAGAAGCCGCTGCTTCACGGCGTCGACATCGTCGTCTACTCGCTGACCAAATATGTCGGTG
>DATAQP010000488.1:0-2063 GCA_036264595.1 Allostellaceae bacterium | reverse complement strand
GCGATCGCCGCATCGGCGTCGCGCGCGGGGTGCAGGAGAACGAGATCGGCCGGGACGTCACGTCCGGGCTGCCGCATCGGCGGCACGATGGCGCGCTGCGGCCTCTCGCGGTGGGCCGTGGCGAGGAAGGCGACGCGATCGGCCTGGCGCAGGCAGAATTTCGACCACACGCTGTCGCCGTCGGCGGCGAGGTAGAGCACGAGATCATGGGCCGCCTCGATGGTGTAGAACCATTCGATCGGGTGCCCGATATCGGCCTCGTCGACGAGCTCGACGCGCAGCCCGTCGCCGGCAATGGCAGTGGCGAGATTGCGCGCGAAATCGGCAGCAGGCACGTCGTCGCCGATCGGCACGATGGCGATCGTCTTGGCGACCCGCGGCTCGCTTATCGCATGCGTCGTCGCCGCCAAACGGCGAGCGAGCACGTCAAGGAGGCGGCGGATCAGCTCCGGATGGCGCGCGGTCAGCCGGTCGAAGGCGGCCTTGCTGAAGCCGAGCAGCTCGGTGTAGCGGATCGCCACGACAGTCGCGGTGCGCTTCTCGCCGGTGATCATGCCCATCTCGCCGACGGTCTCGCCGATGCCGATCTGGGTGACGAAGCGCTGCTCGTTCGGAGCCGCCTCGATGACGACGCCGAGACGGCCCGAGATCACGATATAGAAATAGTCCGCTGTCTCGCCTTCGCGGAACAGCACGGCACCGCCGGGCAGCGTGAGCCACTGCATCTCCTCGCGCAGCGAGCGCACGGTGGCGCGGTCGAGGCCGCGGAACAGCGGGATCGCCGAGAGATCGGGCGCCCCCCCGCCGCCCTGCTCCGTGCCCTTGTCCTCCGCCGTCTTGCCCCCCGTCACCCCCATCACCCCCTGGGCGCCTCGCCTACCGCGGCGAGCTTCGCCTCATCCTGGCATGGTCAGCGGCTAGCGCAAGGGATCGCTCAGCTTTGGCGGTGGATCTGCAGCGGCGCGAAACTCTGCGCCACCGGCATCAGCTCGATCGTGTTGACGTTGACATGATTCGGTTGCGACGTCGCCCAATCGACCGCCTCGGCGATGTCCTCGGCGGTCAGCGGCTGCACCCCGGCATAGATTGCAGCGGCCTTCGCCTTGTCGCCGCCGAATCTTACCTCGGAGAACTCGGTGCCGCCGCACAGGCCCGGCTCGATGCAGGTGACGCGCACGCCGGTGCCGTGGAGATCGGCGCGCAGATTGAGGCTGAACTGATGGACGAAAGCCTTGGTCGCGCCGTAGACATTGCCGCCGGGATAGGGATAGGTGCCGGCGATCGAGCCGATATTGACGACGTGGCCGCGCCCCCGCCCCACCATGCCCGGCAGGACCGCCCGGGTCACATAGACCACGCCCTTGCAATTGGTGTCGATCATGCGGTCCCAATTCGCCAGATCGGCGCGCTGCGCCGGCTCGAGACCGAGCGCCAGCCCGGCATTGTTGACGACGCAGTCGATCGTGGCGAAGGCGGATGGCAGATCGCCGAGGGCGCGCTCGACCGCGTCGCGATCCTGGACGTCGAGAGCGAGCGGCAGGACGGCGGCGCCGAGCTCCCTTGCCAGGGCCTCGAGCTTGTCCAAGCGCCGCGCTGTCGCTACGACACGCGCGCCCTTGGCGGCGAAGCGGCGGACGATCGCGGCACCGAAGCCGGCGCTGGCACCGGTGACAAGGATGGTTCTCTGCGCTTGGGAAGCCATGGCTCTCCTTTCCCTCACTCCACGCTCTTGCCGATCAATACGTCGTGCAGCGCCTGCCAGCTCGCCGCATCGGGGGTGAGCAGCAGGCCGCCGCTGGTCTCGCGCGGCGTATAGGGCGAGCCGTCGAGCCGGGCGCTGAAGCCGCCGGCCTCGCGATGGATGAGCTGGCCGGGCGCGTGATCCCACGGGTAGAGCCGGTTATAGAGGGCGAAATGCGCCTTGCCGCCGGCGAGAGCGAGATATTCATGGCCGGCGCAGCGGAAATTGAACACCGAGCCGACGAGATTCGAGCGCCCACCGATGCGGCGCGCGAGCTGACGATTGCCGAAGCGCAGGCTGAGCGCGCCGCTCATGTTGTCGG
>DATAQP010000474.1:0-4580 GCA_036264595.1 Allostellaceae bacterium | reverse complement strand
CGGCTGCCGCGCTAGCGGCGGCCGCGATCGCCGCTCTCGCCCCGTCGGCTGGCGCCGCCAGCTGCGCCAGTCCGAAGCAGATGGACGGCTTCAAGACTTGCGCCGACATCGACAAGGCCGAGCAGGAAGGCGCCTTCGTCCTCTACACCACCGACCCCGAGGCAGGCACCGCCAAACTGATGGCGTCGTTCAACCAGGCCTTTCCCAAGATCAAGACCAGCTTCATCCGGCTGCAGGCGGGCGCGCTCTTCGCCAAGCTGATGGCCGAGCGCCAGGCCAGATCCTATCTCGTCGACGCCATGCAGATCTCCGATCTCGGCTTCGTGCTCGAGCTCCAGAAGCGCAACGGCTACATGAACTACATCTCGCCCGAGATGGCAGCCTATAAGCCGGAATACAAAAGCAAGCCCGAGGGATATTGGACCTGGGGCACCATCATCATGGCCGGCATCGCCTATAATCCGAAGACCGTGCCGGCGGACCAGGCGCCGACGAGCTGGAAGGACGCGCTCGACCCCAAATGGGCGGGCGATATCAGCGTCAAGGTGTCGAATTCCGGCCTCCAGCACGAGACCTGGTACGAGCTGAAGCGCATCTATGGCGACGAGTATTTCAAGAAGCTCGGCGAGCTCAAGCCGCGCGCTTTCGACAGCTACGTCCAGCAATACGACCGCATGGTGAACGGCCAGGACAAGATCATCCACACGGCGCAGTATTCGGGTTTTCTCGAGTTCAAGGCCAAGGGCGCGCCGGTCGAGTTCGTCTATCCCGCCGACGGCTTGCCGGCCGGTCCGGAGACCTGGGGGCTGATCGCCGAGGCGCCGCACCCGAACGCCGCGCAGCTCTTCCTCGACTGGTTCCTCTCGGTGCGCGGCCAGCAGGCGATCAGCGAGGCACTCTTCCTCAACTCGGCGCGCGACGATGTCCCGCCGCCGCCCGGCGGCGTCTCGGTCGACAAGCTGAAGCTGCTCTTCCCCGCCGACTGGGCCGATTTCATCGCCACCCGTCCGGCCTTCGCCAAGCAGTGGGACAAGATGGTGGGGCTGAAGTAGTTCGGCCTCGGACAAGCGGCCGGCGCGGGGACAGCACGGGTTGAAATACCTCATCACAGCGCTGGTGGTGCTGATCTCAGGCAGCCTGGTGCTCTACCCGGTCTTCTTCCTGGTCACCGAATCCTTCAATGTCGGCGATCCCGGGCAGTTCCCGCCGGAGCTGCTCGGTCTCGCCAACTACAGCAACCTCTACGAGGACGCGCGCATCCTCGGCAACACCGCGCTGGTCGCCTGCCTCGCCACCATCATGGCGGTGGTCTTCGGCTTCACCCTCGCCTGGATCCTGACGCGCACCGCGATTCCCGGCCGCGCCCATCTCGAGCGGCTGCTCGAGCTGCCCTACTACATGACGCCGCTGGTCGGCGCCCTCGCCTGGGGCGTGCTGCTGGGGCCGAAGACCGGGCTGATCAACCAGCTCTGGCGGCTCTTCGCCGGCGGCGATCTCTTCGACATCTATACGCCCTACGGCATCGCCTGGGTGATGGCGCTGTTCGAGGGCACCGTCGCCTTCGTGATGATCTCGGCGGCAATGAAATCGATGGATCCGGCGCTCGAGGAAAGCTCGCGCGTGCTCGGCGCCGGCAAGCTGCACACCGCGTTGCGCATCACCCTGCCGATGGTGGCGCCCGGAATCGTCAGCGCCACCATCTTCGTCTTCGCCGAGATGCTCGGCTCCTTCGCCGCCGCCTTCGTCCTCGGCGTTCCCGGACGCTTCTACGTCGTTACCACAGCGATCTGGCAGGCGACCTTGTCCTACCCGCCGGAATACGGCCGCGCCGCGGCGATGGGGCTGTCGCTCTTCCTCGTCATGCTGGTGATGCTCTTCCTGTCGCGGCTCGTCCTGCGCCGCGGCAACTACGCGACGATAACAGGCAAGGGCTTCCGGCCGCGCACACTCGAGGTCGGCCGCCTGCGCTGGCTGCTCCTTTTCGTGTGCTGGGCCTATGTCGCGCTCTCGGTCTTCCTGCCGCTCGGCGCCCTGCTGCTCACCTCGTTCCAGCGCTTCGCCACCGTCATCATGTCGCAGAGCATCTTCACCCTGGCGAATTACCAGAGCGCGCTGCAGATGGGCGCGCTCGGCTCGGCGCTCGAGAACAGCCTGCTGCTCGGCCTCGTCGTCGCCACCGTCGCGGTGCCGCTGGTCAGCGTGCTGGTGTGGATCGTCTATCGCGGCAACGCCCCGGGCGGTCGGCTGATCGAGGCCCTCGTCATGTTCCCGCAGGCCGTGCCGCGCCTCGTCTTCGGCCTCGGCCTGCTCTGGGCCTGGCTCTATATCCCGATCCCGATCTACGGCACGCTGTGGCTGCTCGGCATCGCCTATCTCACCGTCTTCCTGCCGCTCGGCATGCGCACCATGGCCGGGGTGGTGCTGCAAGTCGATCGCGGCCTCGAGGAATGCGCCCGCGTCTGCGGCGCCTCGTGGCTCTACCAGATGCGCACGGTGACCCTGCCGCTGCTCCGCCCGGGCATGGTGGCGGCCTGGCTGCTGATCTTCATCGCCGGCGTGCGCGAGCTCGGCGTCTCGGTCTTCCTGATGGGGCCGAACGCCAAGGTCATCGCGCCGTCGATCGTCAATTCCTGGCTGAGCTCGAGCTCGGAGCTCTCGGCGGCGATGGCGCTGCTGCAGACCGTCACCGTCTTCATCGCGGTGGCGTTGCTCTTCGCCGTCGCGCGCTCGGTCGCGCGCGGCATCGCCTTGCGCGCCGGCGAGCCGCTATGAGCGCGGTACCCCCTCAGAAAACGGACCAGCGCATGATGATCGAGGTCCAGGATCTCGCGGTCCGCTACGGCGACGTGCAGGCGGTCGACGGCGTCAGCTTCGGCGTCGCGCGCGGCGAGCTTCTCACGTTGCTCGGCCCGTCGGGTTGCGGCAAGACGACGACCTTGCGCGCCATCGCCGGATTGGAACAACCCTGCGGCGGCAGCATTGCGATCGACGGCGGGACGGTGTATTCCGCCCCCGGCTATTCGGCAGAAGGACGGCGCAACCTTGCCACCGAGAAGCGCGGCGTCTCGATGGTCTTCCAGTCCTATGCCATCTGGCCGCATATGAGCGTCTTCGAGAACGTTGCCTATGGGCTGCGCGTGCGCAAGCTGCCGCGCGCCGAGATCGACCGCCAGGTCGAGCGCGCCCTCGCTCTGGTGCAGATGACGGTCTATGCCGGCCGCTCCGCCTCGCGCCTCTCGGGCGGCCAGCAGCAGCGCGTCGCGGTGGCGCGCGCCATCGCCTTCTCGCCCAATGTCGTGCTGTTCGACGAGCCGCTCTCCAATCTCGATGCCAAATTGCGCGCCGAGATGCGCGTCGAGCTGCGCGAACTGCAGCACCGCCTCTCCTTCACCTCGGTCTATGTCACCCACGACCAGGAGGAGGCGCTGGCGATCTCCGACCGGGTGATCGTGATGAATGGCGGCAAGATCGAGCAGATCGGCACGCCGACCGACATCTACGACCGGCCGTGCAACCGCTTCGTCGCCGATTTCGTCGGCTCCGCCAATCTCATATCAGGCCGGGTGCGGCCGGGCTCGGCTTCCCACGGCACCGCCATCTTCGAGACGGTGGAGGGGCTCGCACTGCAGGTCAGCACCAATGGCGGGCTGCGCGGCGACGAGGACACCGCGGCGCTGCGCGCCTCCTATATCCATGTCGGGGCGCCCGACGCGGCGGCGCGGAACGTCACGCCGGGCCGCATCCAGCGCCGGCTCTTCCACGGCGATTTCATCGAGTACGTGGTGACCTGGCCCGCCGGTCAGCTGATCGTCCGCCGGCCGCCCACCGAGATCATCGCGGAAGGCAGCGAGGTCGCAATCTGGTTCGCGCCCGAGCATTGCGTGCTGCTGCAGGGATAGGTCGCGGTTGACGCTTGGCGGGGCAGATGTCTTTCTTGGCGTCCGATCTAACGAGGTGAGCGATCATGGCTGACATACCTGCAAAACCGGTTCTGCTGACGGGCGCATCGGGCGCTCTCGGGTGTCATCTCGCCAAGGCGCTGGGCGCCGCCGGCTGGACGCTGCGGCTGACCGATATCGTGCCCTTCCCCGACCCGCTGCCCGCGGGCGCCAGCTTCACCAAGGCCGATCTCAATGACGGGGTGACCATCCTGCGCCTTGCCGAAGGGTGCGGCATGATCCTGCATTTCGGCGGCGTCTCGGTCGAGCGACCGTTCGAGGAGGTCATCGGCGCCAATATCCGCGGCCTCTACCACATCTACGAGGCGGCACGGCGCGAGCGAGCGCGCGTGCTCTTCGCCAGCTCCAACCATTCGATCGGCTTCCACGAGCGCAGCGAGAAGCTCGACGATGACTGCCAGTTCATGCCGGACGGCTATTACGGCCTCTCCAAGGCCTATGGCGAGCTGATGGGCCGCATGTACTGGTACAAGCACGGCGTCGAGAACGTGAATGTCCGCATCGGCAGCTGCTTTCCCGAGCCGATCGATGCGCGCATGCTGTCGACCTTCCTGTCCTATGGCGACCTCACCCGGCTGGTGACGCGCGCGACTCTCGCCGAGAAGACGGGAAGCTGCGTCA
>DATAQP010000235.1:0-4432 GCA_036264595.1 Allostellaceae bacterium | reverse complement strand
CGCCGGCATCATCTATGCCAACGCGGCGCTCCAAGCCGCCGTCGCAGGAATGGGCCGGGTGTTGCGGCACTTGGCGGCAACCGGCTCGCTCGCCGGCGTCGAGGACGGTCTCGCGTCCTTCGCGGAACGGCAACGCCTGGTAGACTACGATGCCTTCATAGCCCTCGACCGGCGCTACGCCGAAACGAACGAGAGCGATAAATAAGAGAGTCGCGTTCCAATCTTTACCGAAGCTTTACCGTACCGGTGCTTTCCTTGCACGCCGCCGCCTTTCGCGGCATGGGCTAGCGAAACGTCGGGAAAAGGCGCAGCGAACATGATGCCAGATGTGCTCCAGTCCCTGCTGGAGAAGCACCAGGCTTGGTTCCTCAAGAAGAATGGTGGCGCCCGGCTCAACCTGTCGCTTGCCGATCTGCAAGGTTGCGACTTCAGCCAAGCCCAGATGACCTCGGCGAAATTGTCGGGAGCCAATCTGTCGCGCGCCATCCTCACCGGCGCCATTCTCTGCGAGGCCGACCTCTTCGCGGTCAATCTCGACCGCTCGGATCTGAGCGGCGCCGATCTGACGCGCGCCGATCTGCGCGGCGCATTTCTGCGCGGCGCCAAGCTAACCGGCGCCCGGCTGCGCGGCGCCGACCTGCGGGGCGGCGCGATGCTGACCTCGCGTGACGACGGTACAGTGGCGGAGAAGGAGGCCGATCTCGGCGACGCCGATCTCCAGCAAGCCGTTCTCGCCAAGGCCAATGCCAGCGGCGCCAATCTCAGCGGCGCCAATCTGCGCGACGCCGATTGCAGCAACGCGCGTTTCATCGGCGCCAATCTCAGCGCTGCCGTCCTCGAGCGGACGGACCTGTCGCGCTCCAACATGCGACGGGTCAATCTCAGAGGGGCCAACCTCAAAGGCGCCAATCTGCGCAACGTCAACCTGGCGCATGCCGATGTCGACGGCGCGGATTTTCAGGATGCCGATCTCGAAGGCGCCGTTCTCGACGGCGTCGATCTGCGCAATGCCAATCTGCAAGGTGCCAAAGTCGTTCGCTCGAGCGATGATCTGCCCGACGAGCTGAGCGCCGCGCTGAAATCCCATTACCGCTGGATGGAAACCGACGGCAAGGAAGGCGCCCGTGCCGAGCTGGCCGGCGCCGATCTCAATCACATCGATCTGCGCGACGTCAATCTGAGCGGCGCCAATCTCAAAGGGGCGAATCTTTCCGGCGCCCGTCTAGACAAGGCGTTGCTGGTGATGTCCGATCTTTCGGGCGTCAATCTCAACGAGGCGGTGCTCGACGGCGCCACGCTCGACGGCGTCAACCTGTCGCATGCCAATCTGAACGGTGCCAAGCTGCGCAACGCGCTGCTCGGCGCCGTGCCGTTGCGCGGCCCCGACGGCAAGCCGACCGGGCGGACCTGGCCGGTCAATCTTGCGGCGGCGACGCTATGCGACGCCGATCTGAGTGGCGCCAGCCTGCGCGACGCCAACCTCACCGACGCCGATTTCTCGCGCGCCATCCTGCGCAGCGCCATTCTGGTCGGCGCCAAGACGGAGGCGACAATCTTCAGCGATGCCGACATCACCGGCGCCGCCATCCCGGAGCTGGCGAAATAGCCTCAGCCGCTCAAATCACGTATTTCGCGCGCAACCCCGCGATCGCCTCGTCGTCGTAGCCGAGCTCGCGCAACACCTCATCGTTATGCTCCCCGCGCTCCGGCGTCGCCGTGCGCAGGCTCGACGGCGTCCGACTCAGGCTCATCGCCTGGCCGATGAGATCGAGCCGACCAAGTGTCGGGTGCTCGACCGGCTGGACGATGCCGAGATGATTGACCTGCGGATCGGCGAAGACCTGATCGATCGTGTTGATCGGCCCGCATGGGACCCCGGCGCGATTGAGGATATCGACCCATTCGGCGCTCGTGCGCTGCGCCGTATAGTCCTCGAGCGCGGCATTGAGCGCGTCCCGGTTGGCGGAGCGGGCCTTCTCATTGGTGTAGCGCGAATCGGCCTTGAGCTCGGGCGCGCCGAGAGCCCCGCAGAGGCGGCCGAAATGCGAATTGCCCGAGGCGGCAATGTTGATGTGCCCATCCTTCGTCCGGAAGACGCCGGTTGGAATGCTTGTCGGATGGTTGTTGCCAGCCTGAGGCGGCACCTCGCCGGCGACCAGCCAGCGCACGGCCTGGAAGTCGAGCATGGCGATCTGGCCCTCGAGGAGCGAGGTCTTCACCCATTGCCCCTCGCCCGATGTCTCGCGCTCGAGCAGGGCCACGAGAATGCCGATGGCGCAGAACAGCCCGGTCGTCAGATCTGCGATCGGAATGCCGACACGCACCGGTCCCTGGCCGGGTAGGCCGGTGATCGACATCAAGCCACCCATTCCCTGGGCGATCTGGTCGACTCCCGGCCGCTCACGATAAGGCCCGTCCTGGCCGAACCCCGAGATGCTGCCATAGACCAGCCGCGGATTGATCGCCCGCAATGTCTCGTAGTCGATACCGAGCCGATGCTTGACGTCGGGCCGGTAGTTCTCGACCACGACATCGGCGTTTTCGGCGAGGCGATGGAAGATCGCCCTACCCTCCTCCTGCTTGAGGTCTAGCGTGATGCTACGCTTGTTGCGATGCAGGTTCTGGAAGTCGAAGCCATGCCGCGCGCCGCCGAGCTCTTCCGCCTGGTTAGGGTCCGAGGCGGCCTCGACCTTGATGACATCGGCGCCCCAATCGGCGAGATGGCGCACGCAGGTCGGGCCGGCGCGCGCCCGCGTCAGGTCGAGCACCTTGAAGCGGGCAAGCGGCAGGCTCGGCATGAAACTCTCCCCGGGATGGTACGACTCGCGCTCATCGGCCGGACCGTAACGATCCACCTACCGGCGTGCTGCTGTTTTCCCGAGGAATCTAGTGTGCCTTGGCCCCGATTTGTCAATCAAGCTCGCACGGCGTCATGGCGAGAGCGTCGCGAACTGGTCGAGCAGCATACCGACCGAAGTAGCGGCAAGCAGAAGAACAACGATCACCCAGGCGGCAACGACCTCCCAGAAGGGCTGGGACGACTCGTCGAGCTGCTCGAACCGGGACGACGTCCGGTGTTTCATCATGGCCACCTCCATCAGCTCGCCTGCCTGATCTTAAGCAGCCGATGCGAGGGCCATCCCCATGACATTTCATGTCGCATATCGATGCGGACCGTCAGGGACGTCTTTTCGGCAGCGTCACGCGGACCGTCGTACCACGCCCGACCTCGCTCTCGAGCTCGAGGCTGCCGCGGTGAAGCTCGACCAGCCCTTTGGTGAGCGGCAGGCCGAGGCCGGTCCCCTCGAATTTACGCGCCAGCGAGGAATCGACCTGCCCGAAAGGCTGAAATATCTTCTCGAAATCCTCGCGCGCAATGCCGATGCCGGTATCCTTGACGGTGAAGGTCAATCCGCCATCGGGTGCCGCACGTGCCGCCAGCTCGACGGCCCCACCGCCGGGGGTGAATTTGAGGGCGTTCGACAGCAGGTTGAGCATGACCTGCTTCAGCATGCGCTCATCCGCGGAGATGACGGGAAGGTCATCCGGCATGTCGACGCTCAGCGTGATCCCGAGACCGACCGACCTGGGAGCAACGAGACGGCAGCAGGCTTGTACGACGGCGGCGAAATCGACCGACGTCTCATGCAGCGTCGCCATGCCGGCCTCGATCTTCGAGACGTCGAGAATGTCGTTGATGATCTGCAGCAGGTGCAGGCTGCTGGATTGGATATCTCGGGCATATTCCCGGTAGCCGGGCTGACCGACCGGCCCCAATATCTCGCCATCGATCATCTGCGAGAAGCCGATGATGGCGTTGAGCGGCGTGCGCAACTCGTGGCTCATATTGGCGAGGAATTCGGATTTTGCCCGGCTGGCGATCTCCGCGACCTCCTTGGCTTGGCGCAGTTGCTTCTCGGTTTCATGACGCTGCAGCTCGAGGCTCACTCGGGCGGCGATCAGCCCGGTGATGTCGCGGCGTTTGGGGCCATGCGGATCGGGCTCTTCGGCAAGGCCGAAGACGATGCCGATCAGCTTGCCGTCGGCATCCTTGACGGCATCGCCGATGAAGCTGACGGCGTGGCGCCGGCTGAGCAGCGGGTCGTTCGGATAGCGTGACGCCGCGCTCTTGATGGCGACGAAACCGCCGCATGCCAGTGTTGCGGCACAGGCCGTACCGGCAACTGCGAAGGGAGCGAGCGAGAGTGCGGCGCCCTCCTCGCAGAAGGCGAGCGGGACGAGACGGGCTTCGTCGTCGCTCAGCCGGGCAATGCCGGCCCACCGGTAGCCCAGACCGACGGCGAGCGACTGCACCGCCTCCTTGAAAAAATTTCCGGCGCCCTGTCCGGCGCCGGCGAGCAGAGTCAGCGCCTTCTCGCGGCGCTTTATCTCGGTAATATCGGTGACGAGGATAACCGTGCCACCGTCGCGC
>DATAQP010000422.1:0-2122 GCA_036264595.1 Allostellaceae bacterium | reverse complement strand
ATGATGGCGCTGATGCAGGTGCCGGCCAAGATCACCGGCTTCTTCCTGACGCTGTCGAACGACAAGCACGTCATCCTGTTCATGATCAACATCCTGCTGCTGGTGCTCGGCTGCCTCATCGACATGGCGCCGAACATCCTGATCTGCACGCCGATCCTGCTGCCCGTCATGGCGAATTTCGGCGTCGACCCGGTGCATTTCGGCATGATCATGATGCTCAATCTCGGCATCGGCCTCTGCCACCCGCCGGTCGGCTCGATCATCTTCGTCGGCTGCGCCGTCGGCAAGGTGACGATGGAGCAGGTCGTCGCCAAGATGATCCCGTTCTATGCCGTGATGTTCATCGTGCTCATGCTGGTCACCTACATCCCGGAGATCTCGCTCTGGCTGCCGCGCCATCTTGGGCTCTAGGGCCGAAGGGGAGGCTGCGCGGCGCCAGTTTCGTGAAATCTTAAATTATGCGAATATATGCTGCGGCTCGGAGAGCGGGCCGGAGGGCGCAGCGTGGCAATCCAGGGGGATATCGGTAAGCAGCGGGCAGTCGAGTGGCCGACACTGGCATTAGCCGGAATCATCTATGGCGGCTGGGCGGCGCTGACCTTCTGGCACGAGGCGCTGCCGGTCTGGCTGATCGGCGTGACAGGCGCCTGGCTGATCGCTTGGCATTCCTCGCTGCAGCACGAGATCGTGCACTACCATCCGACGCGCTGGCGGCGGATCAATTTCGCCCTCGCCTTCCCGCCGCTCTCGCTCTGGCTGCCCTATGCGCGCTTCCCGATGACGCATCTCGTCCATCACCGCGACGAGGCGCTCACCGATCCGCTCGACGATCCGGAATCGTTCTATCTGACGGCAGTGCAATGGCGGCAGCGCCATCCTCTGGCACGGGCGCTGCTGCGGGCGCAGTCCACCCTGCTCGGCCGGCTGACGATCGGCCCGGCCTGGACCGTCGGTCATTTCCTTCTCGCCGAGCTGCGGGCGATCGCCGCCGGCGACCGGCAGCGTGCGCGGATCTGGGCGGCGCATCTCGTCGGCGTGGCCACGATCCTCTACTGGCTGGTCGCTATCTGCCACATGTCGCTCGCGTTCTACCTGGCGGCGATCGTCTACCCGGGCATCGCCCTGCTCCTCCTGCGCTCCTTCGCCGAGCATCGCGCCGCGCCCGGCATCAGCGAGCGCATCGCCATCGTCGAGAATGCCTGGATCCTCGGCCCGCTCTTCCTCTTCAACAACCTGCACGCCGCGCATCACGAGCGGCCGGAGATCCCCTGGTACGAGCTGCCGCGCTGGTACCGCGCCAACCGCGAGCGGCTGATCCGCGCCAATGGCGGCCTCGTCTATGACGGCTACGGCGACGTCGCGCGGCGCTTCCTGCTGCGCGCGCACGACACGCCCGTCCATCCCTATGGCGACGCGGTCAGAAGCGCAACGCCTTCGTCGTGATCACGTTGGGAATGGCGCAGACCTGATCGATGACCGGATCGGTCAGCGTCTCGTCGACCTGGATGAGGGCGATGGCGTCCTCGCCGGGCGCAGTGCGGCCGAGATGGAAGGTCGCGATGTTGACGCCGTTCTCGCTGAGGGTGCGGCCGAGATTGCCGATGAAGCCAGGCTTGTCCTGGTTGCGGATGAACAGCATCGAGGGGCCGAGCTCGGCCTCCATGGCGATGCCCTCGATCTCGACCAGGCGCGGCTTGTCGCCGCCGAAGAGCGTGCCGGCGATGACGTGCTCATGCGTGTCGCCGGTGACCACGAGGCGGATCAGCGTCTGATAATCGGTCGGCTCGGCGCGCGTCGTCTCGCTCACCCTTATGTTGCGCTCGCGGCAGATGACGCCGACGTTGACCATGTTGACGCTGCCGATGCTGCGGCCGAGCAGCGCGGTGAGGGCGATCGCCGTCAGCGGCTTGACGTTGAGCTCGGCGATCGCGCCCTCGTATTCGAGCGTCACCGTCTCGATGCCGCGCTCGCTCATCTGGCCGGCGAAGCTGCCGAGCTGCTCTGCGAGCTTCATATAGGGCTCGAGCCGCGTCGCCTCCTCGGCCGTGAGCGCCGGCATATTGATGGCGTTGGCGACGGCGCCGGAGGTCAGGAAATCCGCCATCTGCTCGGCGATCTGCAG
>DATAQP010000369.1:0-2596 GCA_036264595.1 Allostellaceae bacterium | reverse complement strand
CGCCGCTGGGGAAATTGATCCCGCCGGTCCAGAATTGGAGGGCCGGTATGACGATGAGGCCACCATTTGCCAGAGTCTTGGCCGGCTGGCCATGGGGCAAACCATTGAATTGTCCGTATCCGAAAGCCGCCGGTTAAGAGTTCTCATCGATGAGTCCATTGACCGCCTGTTTGCCGGCCAGCCTGCTTCCTGCGATGCCGAAGCGGTTGCGGACATTGTCGCGGAAATAGCGTTCGATGCCGTCGACCCCTTCTTCTGGGCGCTCATTCTTGACGGAGCGATCGACAGCAACAGGGCGACGGTCGTCGACCCCGGCGCTGTATCGCCGACGCTCGATTGGCCATCTTCAACACGCTGATCGAAAACATTGCGCGGGCGCCTCGACCTCGGCGAATCTGCCTGGTGCGGACGCCCGCTCAATGATGGAGATTGATGTGACCGATGCCGAGAGCGGCTGTAACGCCGCGGCGGCGCGCCTTGGTCCGCGACGGACCGCCATGCGACAAACCCTTGCAGGGCAGCGTTTACGTCCTACCTGCTTGAGCAGTCCCACCGGCAGAACGGGAGAGCGCCATGCATGACCATATCTACAAGATCGTCGAGCTGGTCGGCTCGTCCGAGACGAGCATCGAGGATGCCGTGCAGCGCGCCATCGCCCGCGCCTCGCGCACGCTGCGGCATCTGCGCTGGTTCGAGATCGTCCAGACGCGCGGCCATGTCGAGGACGGCAAGGTGCAGCACTTCCAGGTGACGCTGAAGGCTGGCTTCACGCTGGAGAACGCCGGCGGCTGAGTGTTGCCATGGCCCGCGTCGTCGGCATCGACCATCTCGTGCTTTGCGTTGGCAAATTCGCCCGCTCGAAGCGCTTCTACGACGCTGTGCTCGGCTTTCTCGGCTTCACGCTCAAATACGAGTTCGACCGGACCGCCGGCTGGAGCAACGGCAAGACGCTGTTCTGGATCGGCGAGGCCGATGCGCGCGGCAAGCAGCGCCCCTATCGCGTCGGTGATGTCGGCTTCCACCACTACGCCTTCGAGCTGGCGCGGCGGCGCGACGTCGACGATCTCGGCGCCTTCCTGAAGAAGCGGAAGGCGCGCATCGTCGATCCCCCCGCCGACTATCCCGATTACGGGAAGGGCTATCGCGCCGTCTATTTCCTCGACCCCGACGGCATGAAGCTCGAAGGCATGTTCTTTCCCAAGGCGCGCAAGAAGAAAGGTACGACGAAGAAAGGCTAGGCCGATTTCCCAGATGCGCGCGCGTCATTGCGAGTCGCAGGCGAGCGATCCGGGGTTCCCGCTCCTCGCGATGACGGCACGCTCAGGCGTTCAGCAGGGTCTCGAACAGGGCGTGCAGATCCGCCTTGCCCTCGAAGCCGATGCCGGGATCTTGCGGCGGCGCGGCGCGGTCGCCCACTGGCATCGTCGCGTCGGCGAGTCCGCCGAACGGCGCGAAGCAGAGCGGGTTGACCTCGGCGCCGCCGAGGCCGAGGGCGCTGACCAGATGCAGGCAGAAGAGATGCCCGCCATGCGGCCAGAAGGCGGACCGCTTCCAGCCGCTCGCGGTCAGGCTCTCGACGATCCGCAGATAGCCGGGGATCCCATAGCAGTGGACGGGATCGAAGAGCAGGATGTCGCGCTCGCGCCGCAAGCCGCCGTGGCGGTCGAGCAGCCGCGCCTCCTCCGCCGAGAAGAGCGCCTCGCCGGCGGCAATCTTCCCGTCATAGGCGGCGGCGACCGCCGCGAGCGTGTCGAAATCGAGCGGATCGCAGATATCCTCGAACCACCAGAGCTTATGGGGCGCCAGCGCCCGCGCCGCCGCCAGAGCGCCTGCGGCATCGTAGGAATTCATCGCATCGACCGCGAGATGATCGGCTTGCAGCAGGCGGGAAGCGGCGTCCATGCGGCGCAGGTCCTGAGCGAGCGGCGCCGCGCCGATCTTGATCTTGACACGGGTGAAGCCGAGATCGCGCAGGCGGCGTATCTCGTTGGAGAGCAGCGCGACATCGTCACCGGGATAGGGGTAGCCGCCGCCGGCATAGACCGGCACGTCCTGCAGCGGCGCGCGATCGATGCGGTCCGCGAGATAGCGATAGAGCGGTTTCTCGGCGATCTTCGCGGCGGCATCCCACAGCGCCATGTCGAGCGTGCCGACGGCGACGCAGCGCTCACCGTGGCCGCCCGGCTTCTCGCCGCGCATCATCGCCGCCCAGCCGCGCAAGGGGTCGAGATTGCGCCCATCGTCGCCGGCGATCGCATCCCCGGCCTCCAGCAGGCGCGGCGCGAAGCGCTCGCGGATGAGGCCGCTTTGGGCGAAGCGCCCGATCGACGCGAAGCCGTACCCGACGACCGGCCTGCCGTCGCGCATGACGTCCGTGGTCAGCGCCACGATGCTGGTGGTCAGCCCGCCGGCCGGAATGGCGGGATCGGCATAGCGCGAAATCGCCACCGAGCGTTCCCTGATATCGACGATCCGCATGGCACGCGTCCCTCGGCCTGGGTTGGGGGCCCATCCAGCATGACGCGTCGATCGCGAGCTGGAAATGCCTTTGCGGGCGGATGACGCCAGGCTCGGCACGAATGTCGCGCGCCGCTTG
>DATAQP010000466.1:0-8270 GCA_036264595.1 Allostellaceae bacterium | reverse complement strand
TGCTCGCCGTGAGAGAGAGAGGGGCAGGCTTTTACTTGTCCTGCGCCCGCTGAGCCCGGAGCAGCGCCTGGCCTTCTGCCAGCGCCTCGTTGAGGAGGGCGAGCCGGCGCGGATTGTTCATGACGGCCGGCTTCTGCAGCTCGCTGCGAAGCCAGTCGACCTTTCGGCGGTGCTCGCTCATCGTCAGCGTCGAATTGCGTTTCTGCGCCATGGCCGATCTCCCACGCGGCGAGTATCGCCCCGCATCGCGCGCCCCTCAAGCCTGTTCGACGCGCCTTCCCTGTCGCGAGGCCGTATAGTCCATACCATCAGGGAGGTCGCCATGAAGATCCGCAGATTGATGTCATGCACCGCGACAATCGTCGTTCTGTCGCTGCCGGCGCTGTCCGCCGCGGCGACGGATTATCCCGCGCCGAGGGAGGGCGATTGGGTCGCGCGCGATTTCCGCTTCCACACCGGCGAGGTCATGCCCGAGCTGCGCCTGCACTACACCACCGTCGGCGAACCGAGCGGCGAGCCGGTGCTGATCCTGCACGGCACGGCCGGGTCCGGCGCCGGCATGCTGACGGCCGATTTCGCCGGTGAGCTGTTCGGCCCCGGCCAGGTGCTCGATGCGAGCAAGTACTACATCATCCTGCCCGACGCGATCGGCGCGGGAAAGTCGCTCAAGCCCTCCGATGGGCTGCGGGCCAAGTTTCCGCGCTACAATTACGACGACATGGTCGCCGCGCAGCACGGGCTGGTGAGCGAGGGGTTGGGTATCCGCCATCTTCGCCTGGTGCTGGGCAACTCGATGGGCGGGGATGCAGACCTGGGTGTGGGGCGTGACCTATCCCGATTTCATGGATGCGCTGGTGCCGATGGCATCGCAGCCGACCGAAATGTCGAGCCGCAACTGGATGATGCGGCGCATGCTGATCGACGCGATCCGCAACGATCCGGATTGGGATAACGGCAACTACGCGACCCAGCCGCGCTCGCTGCGGGCGGCGAACGTGTTCTTCGGCATCGCGACCAGCGGCGGAACGCTGGCCTACCAGAAGATAGCGCCGACCCGCGAGCAGGCCGACAAGCTGGTCGATGGAAGGCTGGCGGCTCCCTTCAGCGCCGATGCCAACGACTTCCTCTATCAGTGGGATTCCTCGCGCGACTACAACCCGGCCCCCGGCCTCGAGCGCATCGAGGCTCGTCTGCTCGCCATCAATTCCGCCGACGACGAGCGCAATCCGCCGGAAACAGGGATCATGACGCGCGAGATCAAGCGGGTGAAAAACGGCGCGCTCTACCTGATCCCGGCGAGCGAGGACACGCGCGGGCATGGAACCACCGCCATGGCCAAATTCTGGAAGCAGCAGTTGCAGGAATTGCTGCAGG
This sequence comes from Allostellaceae bacterium, assembly GCA_036264595.1. GTDB lineage: Bacteria > Pseudomonadota > Alphaproteobacteria > ATCC43930 > CGMCC-115725 > URHD0088. Next base: position 6,896 of record DATAQP010000466.1, on the reverse strand, counting down.
CGGCGCCGCGGCGGACGATGTAGACGCGGCACAATAGGCTCTCCTCGGCTGCATCGAGGAACCGTGTCGCCAACCTGCCGCGCCCATCGACCGCCCGCGGGTGCTCAGCCCGGGGTGATCAAGAGCTCTACCGTCGGTTCAGCTCTCCGGCGCGAGCGCCCCAGCGCTGCAATACTGCCACTCCTTGCCGTGCAGGGCGTAGAGCAGCGCCACCTTGTCCTTACCGGAATGGGCGATCACCGCGGCAAGGCGCTGGCCAGTGCAGCTCGCAGCCGCCTTGCTCGGCGCCGGCATCTTCTTGTCCTTCGCGCAATTCGCCGCCGCCGCCGGCACCGCGGTCAGCGGCGAGAGCTTCTTGTTGCGCGCCGTCAGATAGTAATCCTGCGCCTCGCCGCTCTTGACCATTCCCTTCAGCTCGAGATGGCTGTAGCGCGAAGTGTAGATGCCGGCCTCCTGCTCGCCATCATTTTGTCCCGACGGCAGCGGCCGGAACAGGATCTTGGCGCAGGCCGGCGGTCCCTTCTCGGCGGCGGCCGCAACGGGCCCTGTGAAACCGAGCGTGGCGAAGCTGAGCAGCGCCGCAACGGCGATGCTCCCGAAGCGCGATGAAATCATGCTAAGTCAGCCCTCTATATCCGGCGTGGCGGTGTCACGACTATTTCCGACCGCCGGTCATCGCGCAAGCCATCCCGGCCAGGCCATTGATCTGCAAGGCAGAAAATGATGGCAGCGCCGCCTCCATAGGCAGCCTCCACGACGACTCGGCGCGCGCATGGGCGGATTTTATGTACCAATAAATAACTGAGTGAGCGAAGATAACGAATAATTACCTTATTCTTGCCATATTTCACTGAGGCCCTATTCTCGGACGGTACGATGCGTCATCCCGCGCACTACGTTCTCCCGCCTCTTCTGCTCGTCGCACTGTCGAGCTGCGTTGCCATCGCTCCCGTCGAGACGATCGACCCCGGCACCGAGATCGAAGCGGCTAGCCGGACGCCGGCGCTTGCCGCATCCGACCGCTCCAGCCTCGCCAGCGACCGCTTCATCGCCGCCGACGGCGTCGCCTTACCGCTGCGCGCTTGGCTGCCGGAAGGCCGCCCTAGCGCGGTGGTCCTCGCCTTGCACGGTCTTAACGACTACTCGAACGCCTTTGCCTTGCCGGCGCCGGGCTTTCTCGCCCAGGGCATCGCGGTTTATGCCTTCGATCAGCGCGGCTTCGGCGCCGCGCCGCCCCGCGGACGCTGGGCCGGCGACCGCGCCATGGTCGCGGACGCCATTCTTGCCACACGCCTCTTGCGCGAGCGTTACCCGGATATCCCGCTCTATCTGCTCGGCGAAAGCATGGGCGGCGCGATCGCCGTGCTCGCCGTGACCGGACCGGCGCCGGCGCCGGTGGACGGCGTCATCCTGGCGGCGCCGGCGGTATGGGGTCGCCAGACGATGAATATCTTCGAGCGCGTCGGCTGGTGGGTCATCACCCAGCTGCCGGCGCTCGAGTTCACGCAGCGCAGCGTCCCCTACAAGATCCATCCCTCCGACAACATTCCAATGCTGCGTGCGCTCGGCGCCGATCCCCTCGTTCTCAAGGAGGCGCGCACCGACACGCTTGCCGGCGTTGTCGATCTGATGAGCGCGGCAGTCGCCCGCGCTCCGTATCTCGCCGTGCCGGCGCTCATCCTCTACGGCGAGAAGGACGAGATCGTGCCGCGCGATGCGGTCGCCAGCTTCGTCGACCATCTCCCCGCGGACGCGCAGCGCCGGCAACGCATCGCGCTCTACCCGAACGGCTATCACATGCTGCTGCGCGACCTGCAAGGCGCGACTGTGCTGGCCGATGTCGCCGCCTGGGTCCACGATCCGCGCGCCGGGCTGCCATCGGGCGCGGATAGCGGCGGGCGCGCCCTGCTCACCGGTCGCGGCGAGAGCTTCGCCCGGCTCGACTAGCACAGCGCCTCGACGCCGCGAAATCGCCGCATTGAGCGGCGATGAATCGCCGATGCGGCGGTTCTTCCAGCCTGTCGTTGCCGCGCTCCTCCTCGCCGGTCATGCCGCTTGTGCGAGCGCCCAGTCGGTCGATCTCGCCTTGGTCATGGCGGTCGACGTCTCGGAAAGCGTCGATGCCGGCGAGTATCTGCTGCAGCATGACGGCATCGCCCGCGCCTTCGAGGACCCGCTTCTCGTCGCGGCCATCGCCGCCGGGCAGCGCGGCGCCATCGAGGTCGCGGTGCTCGAATGGTCGGACCGCGATAAGCAGGTGGTGACGGTCGACTGGACGCGAATCGGCGACGCCACAAGCGCCGCCGGCTTCGCCCACAAGGTACGCGACTCGCAGCGCAGCTCGAACGGGCTGACCGCGATCGGCGATGCGCTGCTGGCGGCCCGTGCCCTGTTCGACAGCGCGCCGGCGCCGGCCGACCGAAAGCTGGTCGATCTCTCAGGCGACGGCATGGCGAATATCGGCCCGCCGGTCCGCGAGACGCGCGACGCGCTGGTCGCCGCCGGCATCACCATCAACGGCCTCGCCATACTGGCGAGCGAGCCCTGGCTCGAAAGCTATTACGACGAGTACGTCATCGGTGGCCCCGGCGCGTTCCTGCTGCGGGCGGAAGATTTCTCATCCTTCGCCACCGCGATTCACAACAAGCTGCTGGGTGAGATCTCCGGGCTGATGCCGGCCGTCCCTCCCGACGCGGAGAGACGGCTGGCGGCTCAGATACAATACGTCTTGAGCGGCGCAAAGCCATTGAAGCCGACCGACGAGTAGCTCGACGTATAGGCACCCGTCGATAGGATCTCGACCTTGTCGCCGATCTTGAGCTCAAGCGGCAGGTGATACTCGGTCTTCTCGTAGAGGATGTCGGCGCTATCGCAGGTCGGCCCGGCGATCACCGTCGGACCGACGGCGCCGCTGCACGGCGCCTTGATGCGATACTTGATGCTCTCATCCATCGTCTCGGCGAGGCCGGTGAACTTGCCGACATCGAGATAGATCCAGCGCTTGTCGTCGTCATAGCCCTTCGTCGAGATCAGCACGACCTCGCTCTGGATGACGCCGGCATCGCCGACGATCGAGCGGCCAGGCTCGACGATGATCTCGGGCAGGTCGTTGCCGAAATGCCGCGTCATCGCCGACATCACCGCAGCGGCATAGCGGGCGACGCCCGGCACGCCGCTATTGTACCGCGCGGGAAAGCCGCCGCCGATATTGACCATGCTGAGCTTGATGTCCGCCTCGGCGAGCAGCGAGAACATGCGCGCGGCACGCCCGATGGCGCTGTCCCACTGCGCGAGATCGGTCTGCTGCGAGCCGACATGGAAGGAGACGCCGTAGGGCTCGAGGCCTAGGCCGCGCGCCTGACGCAGCAGATCGACCGCCATCTCGGGCGTGCAGCCGAACTTGCGCGAGAGCGGCCATTCTGCACCGGCACAATCGACGAGGATGCGGCAGAACACGCGCGAGCCGGGCGCCGCGCGGCCGAGCTTCTCGAGCTCGCTCGCGCTGTCGAAGGCGAAGAGCCGAATGCCCTGCTCGTAGGCGTAGGCGACGTCGCGCTCCTTCTTGATCGTGTTGCCGAACGACATGCGATCGGTCGTCGCGCCCTGCGCCAGGCAGAGCTCGATCTCGGCCCGGCTGGCGACGTCGAAGCTCGAGCCGAGGCTGCCCAGCCGGGCGACGATCTCCGGCGCCGGATTCGCCTTCACGGCATAGAAGACCTTGGCGAGCGGCAGGTGCCAGCGCAGCATCTCATAGCTGCGCGCCACGGCGTCGATGTCGACGACAAGGCACGGTGTCTGCGGCTGGTTCTCGGCGAGGAAGCGCGCGATCTTCGGATTGAGGTCACGGTCGTTGGCGCACTCGACGCGCACGACATTGTCGGCGACGAGCTTCGGGCCCAGGACTTGCTTCGCACGGGGCACGAGCTTCAAACGGACGGCGGAATTGGAACGAGTCTTAGCCATTGTCGCATCCTCCGTGGCCACCGCGAGGGAGACCAAAGGAACGGCATCGAGAACCGGTCATGCGGGCAATCCGCGAAGCCGGAGTGATTACTTGGAAATTAGGCCAGACTACTCGGCTCGATTGTCTTACGGCCCCTACCACGGGAAGCCGGGACTCGCCGGGGACAGGCATCGGTGCAGGGCATCACGGCCCTGCGTCGTATTGCAACCATATCGACCTCCCTCTCGGGACCGGCCCACTAGACCGGATCTTCCAAAAGAGACGCGTTACGTCGTTGCATAACCACCAAGGGCCATAGGCACGTGCGATGCGTCAACGCTTCGATAAATACGCTCATCCCCCCGGGATGCAAGGATTATTTTAGCCTGCGGAAAAGTTTTTCCTTACCGACTCGTTAACGGCGCGACCAACGTCCGAGGCGAAGACTATTCGACGCGGTTGACGCCCCGCGCTGTGACCAGAAAGGTGTCGACATCGGCCGCCGCGGTATCGAATGCGGTGACCAGCCGCACGCAATTTCCCTGCGGCCCGTCCCAGCGATAGAAGTGAAAGCCGCGGGCGAGCAGCGCCTCGATTACCGGGTTCGGCATCTCGACGAAGATCTCGTTGGCTTCGACGGGATGACGTAGACGCACGTTGGCGATCTGCGACAGCCCGGCGGCGAGACGTGCGGCCATCGCATTGGCGTGGCGTGCATTACGCAGCCAGAGCTCGTCGGTGAGATAGCCGTCGAGCTGCGCGCTGAGGAAGCGCATCTTCGAGAAGAGATGACCGCCGCGCTTGCGGCGAAAGGTGAAATCGGCAGCCTTTGCCGGGTCGAAGAAGATCACTGCCTCGGCGGCGGCGGCACCGTTCTTGGTGGCGCCGAAGGACAGCACGTCGACGCCGACCCGCCAGGTGATGTCGGCGGGCGCGCAGCCGAGATGCACCAGCGCGTTGGCGAAGCGCGCGCCGTCGAGGTGGAAGCCGAGATCGTGCCGCCGCGCCAGCTCGCCGATCGCGGCGATCTCCTCGGCGCGATAGACGGTGCCCGCCTCGGTCGCCTGGGTCAGGCTGATCGCCGCCGGCTGCATGTGATGGACGACGCCCTTGCCGCCGGGCAACAGGGCGGCGAGATCGCCGGGGCCGATCTTACCGTGCGGCGCCGCGATGCCGGCCATGCGGGCGCCGCCGGCGTAGAATTCCGGCGCGCCGCACTCGTCGACCACGACATGCGCCTCGGCATGGCAATAGACCGTGCCCCAGGGCGGCACCAGCGTCGCCAGGGCGAGGGCGTTGGCGGCCGTGCCAGTGGCGACGGGAAAGACGGCGACCTCGTGCTCGAAGATCTCGGCGAGGCGGCGCTCGACGCGCGCGGTGAGCGGATCGTCGCCATAGGATGGCTGCTTCCCGCTATTCGCCGCCGCCATGGCGGCAAGAATCTCGGGCGAAATGCCGGCTACGTTGTCGCTGGAAAAATTCATCGTCCTCGTCTTCCACCTGTCTCGCGCCGTCGGCCTCAGCGGGCCGGGCGGAACTCTATCGTGCCGACTCGCGCGCCGGAACCGGGATCGAGGATGACGATCTGCTGATTGCCCTCCGGCAGCACGAGGTGGACAGCGAGTTGCGTACCGCCTAGCTGCACCGACTGGATGACCGCTCCCGCCGGCAAATCGAGGATGGTTTCGAACGGCGCCCGCTTCGACGAGACGCTGGCGCGCGCTTCCGGACGAGACTCGGAAGGATGCGGCGCGCGGGCTATGATCGCCACGACGAGGCCGAGCGTGCCGCCCACCAGCAGCACGCCGAGAACGATCACCAATACTCTGAGGCCCCGCATCGTCGGTGGTCCGCGGGGCTAGCGGCGAGGGATGAGGTGGACGGAAAGGCGACACCTTCTATGGCGGCGACCCGGCACAGCGTCACCAGCGTTGCGGGCGATGCGGGCGAGCGACTCGACCGCGTGCTGGCGGCGCATCTCGGCGATCTGTCGCGCAGCCGGCTGAAGCATCTTATCCTCGAAGGGGGTGTCACGCGGGGCGGCGCGACGATATCGGACCCGGCCATGCGGGTCAAACCGGGACAGACTTTCCATCTCGCCATCCCGGAAGCCAGCCTCGACCGCCCGCTGGCGCAGGCGATGAGCCTCGACATCCGCTACGAGGACGAGCACCTGCTCGTCGTCGACAAACCCGCCGGACTCGTTGTTCACCCGGCGCCGGGCAATCTCGACCACACCCTGGTCAACGCCCTGCTCGCCCATTGTGGCAACAGTCTGGCCGGGATCGGCGGCGTCAAGCGCCCGGGCATCGTCCATCGGCTCGACAAGGACACGTCGGGCTTGATGGTGGTGGCGAAGAGCGAGCCCGCCCATGCCCGGTTGGCGGCGGATTTCGCCGCGCGCCGGATCAGCCGTGCCTATTACGGGATCGTGTGGGGCGTGCCGCTGCCGCCGAGCGGCGAAATCGCCGGCAATATCGGGCGCAGCCCGGTCAATCGCAAGAAGATGGCCGTGCTGGCACGCGGCGGGCGCCCCGCCCTGACGCATTATCGGGTGCTGCGCGAGTTCCACGGCGTTGCCGCCGCGATCGAATGCCGCTTGGCGACCGGACGGACGCACCAGATCCGCGTCCATCTGAGCGAGCGCGGCCACCCGCTGCTCGGCGATCCGCTCTACGGCAGTGCGCGGAGCGGTCGCCGGAGCAAGCTATTGCCCGAGTCGGTACGCGGACCCGTCGCCGCCTTCCCGCGTCAGGCCCTGCACGCCCGGACGCTGGGGTTCGTGCACCCGATCAGCCAGGAATTGCTTGAGTTTAGAAGCGAATTACCAAGCGACATTAAATTATTGTTAGGTATCTTAGAGCAATTTTAATCTAGACAGATCAAGTCCGATTTAGTAGTATGTCGGCCATGAAAACGGCGTTTTCCGCCGTCATGATTGTGGCCGCCGCTG
>DATAQP010000416.1:0-3655 GCA_036264595.1 Allostellaceae bacterium | reverse complement strand
CACTGCCGGCTCCTCGCCGCTATTGAGGATTGCCAGGCTGACGCCGTGCTCGGCGAGAAGCTCGTCCATCCATTCGACCGGGCGCTGTGCCGCGCGCGCCTTGCGCGCCTTGAAGGTGGCTTCGGCGCGCGACAGGGCGCGCTCGAGAGCGGCCCGGCGCGTCTCGCTCGCCCGCTCGATGGCACGGCGCAACGGCGCCTCGTAGGCATCAAGGTTGAGATAGCCCTTGTGCTCGGTGTCGAGCCGGTCGAAGCGCCTTGCGGCGAATTCCTGTGCCTCGGCCAGCGAGATGGTGCCGTCGCCGTCCTTGTCGACGAGCTTCATCAGACGGGCGAAGCGCTCGGGGCGCGACGCCGGCGCTTGATCCTGGGCGGCGAGCGGAAGGGCGACGGCACCGGTGAGTACGGCAGCGAGGGCGGCGATGGCGAGCTGATTTTTGCGGATCATCCTTATCCTCCTATCCTGTGCGCGAGGCGGGTTTGCCTGTTCGCATTATGTACTAGGCAGCGACCGTAGGTTGTATCCCCAAAGTATTTTTCCCGTCGATCAGCGGAAATCGCGGCTCGCGATGACGAGATCGGCGGGATCGCGGGGCCTGCGGATGGGCGTCTCGCCTGCCGCCGCCGGACGGCGCAGCTCGCGCAGGCGGGGCGAGAGATCGATCAGCCTCTCGGCGACGATATGGGTGACGATGCCCTCGCGCTGCAGCCTTCCGACGCAGCCGAGCAGCGAGGCGCCGAGAGCGGCCCGCCGATAGGCTTCGAAGACCGCCGGCCAGAGGATGAGATTGGCGATACCGGTCTCGTCCTCGAGGGTGACGAAGATGACCCCGCTCGCCGTGCCCGGACGCTGGCGGACGAGGACGATGCCGGCCACGCTGAGGCGGCGCCCCGGCGGCAGGCGCATGAGATCGATGGCGCGCACCATGCCGTCACGCGCCAGACCGTCGCGCAGAAAGGCGACGGGATGGCGTTTCAGCGACAGGCTGAGCGCGTCGTAATCCTCGGCGACATGCTGGCCGAGCGTCATCGCCGGCAGCGCGCTCTCGGGCTGGGCATTCTCGGGCTGGGCGCTCTCGGGCTGGGCGCGCTCGCTCTGCGCCCGTGCGGCAGCGGCGAAGAGAGGCAGCGGCGGCCCGCCGAGCCCCTTCAGCGCCCACAGCGTCTGGCGGCGGTCGAGGCCGAGCGAGCGGAAGGCATCGGCCTGGGCCAGCCGCTCGAGCGTCCCGGCGCCGAGCCCGGCGCGCTGCCAGAGATCGCGCGGCGCGACATAGCCCGCGCCGCGCGCGGCGACGAGGGAGGCGGCGCTCGCCTCGGCGAGGCCTTTGATCTGGCGCAGGCCGAGGCGCAGGGCGCAAGGTTTTGCCCGGGCTCTTCCCTCTCCCATCTTCAAGACCATTCCCTCTCCCTCCGGGAGAGGGCCAGGGTGAGGGTCGAGGGGCGAGATCGGGTCGGCGCCGGCGGAGCGGACGCGCCCACCCTCACCCTGCCCTCTCCCGGGGGGAGAGGGTTCCAGGAGGACGTCATCCGCCTCCAGCGTGCAATCCCATGCGCTGTGATTGACGTCGACCGCGCGCACGGCGACGCCGTGCTCGCGCGCGTCGCGCACGATCTGCGCCGGGGCGTAGAAGCCCATCGGCTGGCTGTTCAGGAGCGCGGCGGCGAAGACCTCCGGGTAGTGGCATTTGATCCAAGCCGAGACATAGACGAGGAGCGCGAAGCTGGCGGCATGGCTCTCCGGGAAGCCGTAGCTGCCGAAGCCCTCGATCTGCTGGAAGCAGCGCTCGGCGAAATCGCGCGCATAGTTCCGCGCCACCATGCCCTCGATCATCTTGTGGCGGAACTCGTGGATGATGCCCGCCTTCTTGAAGGTCGCCATGGCGCGGCGCAGCCGGTCGGCCTCGTCGGGGGTGAAGCCGGCGGCGACGATGGCGATCTGCATCGCCTGCTCCTGGAAGAGCGGCACGCCGAGCGTCTTCTCAAGCACGCGGCGCAGATCGTCCGAGGGGTAGTCGACCGCCTCCTTGCCGTCGCGGCGGCGCAGATAGGGATGCACCATGTCGCCCTGGATGGGGCCGGGGCGGACGATCGCCACCTCGATGACGAGATCGTAGAATTTGCGCGGCTTGAGGCGCGGCAGCATGGTCATCTGGGCGCGGCTCTCGACCTGGAAGACGCCGATCGAATCGGCGCGGCCCAGCATCTCGTAGACCGCCGGATCCTCGGCCGGGATCGTCGCCAGCGTGTAGGTCTTGCCGTAATGGCGGGCTATGAGATCGAAGGATTTGCGGATGCAGGTCAGCATGCCGAGGGCGAGTACGTCGACCTTGAGCATGCCGAGCGTGTCGATATCGTCCTTGTCCCATTCGATGAAGGTGCGGTCCTCCATCGCCGCGTTCTCGATCGGCACCAGCTCGGCGAGCGGGCCGCGCGTGACGACGAAGCCGCCGACATGCTGCGAGAGGTGGCGGGGAAAGCCGATGATCTGGCCGGCGAGATCGAGGGCGAGGCGCAGCGTCGGATCGGCGGGGTCGAGACCGACCTCGCGCACCTCATCCTCGTCGAGCCCCTCGTTGCTCCAGCCCCACACGAAGCCGGCGAGCGCCGCGGTCACGTCCTGCGACAGGCCGAGCACCTTGCCGACCTCGCGGATGGCGCCGCGCGAGCGGTAAGAGATCACCGTCGCGGCGATACCGGCGCGCTCGCGGCCGTACTTTTCATAGATGTACTGGATGACCTCCTCGCGCCGCTCATGCTCGAAATCGACGTCGATATCGGGCGGCTCGTTGCGCTCGGAGGAGATGAAGCGGGCGAAGAGAAGATCGATCCGGGTCGGATCGACGGCGGTGACGCCGAGGCAGTAGCAGACGACGGAATTCGCCGCCGAGCCGCGCCCCTGGCAGAGAATGCCCTCGGACTTGGCAAAGCGGACGATGTCGTGGACGGTGAGAAAATAGGGCGCGTAATGCAGCTCGTCGATGAGGCGGAGCTCATCGGCGATGCGCGCGCGCACATCGTCTGGCACGCCCCCGGGATAAAGCGTGGCCGGGTAGCGCCAGGCGGCGCCCGCCCAGGTAAGATCGGCGAGATGCTCCTGCGACGTGCGACCTTCCGGCACGATCTCGTCGGGATACTCATAGCGCAGCTCGTCGAGGCTGAAGCGGCAGCGCGCAGCGATCTCGCTCGTGCGCGTCACCGCCGCCTGATGGTCGCGGAAGAGTCGGCGCATTTCCGCCGCCGGCTTCATGTGGCGCTCGGCATTGGCGTTGAGGCGGAACCCGGCCTCCGCGATGGTGCAGCCTTCGTGGATGCAGGTGACGACGTCCTGCAGCGCGCGCCGCTCGGGCGCGTGGTAGAGCACGTCGTTGGTGGCGACCAGCGGCGTTCGATGGGCAGCGGCGAGATCGGCGAGACGCTTCAGCCGCTTGGCGTCGTCGCCGCGATAGAGGTGCTGGGCGGCGAGATAGGCGCGGTCGGTAAAATCCGCCGCCAGCCTGGCGAGAAAATCGGCGAAGGCGGCGTCGAGCGTATCCGGCGGAAGGGCGATGACGAGCTGTCCCGCGCCATGCGCCGCGACATCGGCGTAATCGAGATGGCATTCGCCCTTGACGGCGCGGCGCTTGCCGATGGTGAGCAGGCGCGACAGGCGAGCATAG
>DATAQP010000382.1:0-10358 GCA_036264595.1 Allostellaceae bacterium | reverse complement strand
TGCCGGCCGCTGTGGCCATTGCGTCGGGCAGCCCGGTCGGCCTGATCGTCGTCGGCGGGGCGAAAATTTATGGTGAGATGAGCGGCCGGAATGCGCTCGAGGGGCGGGCCAAGGCGACGGCCGACCAAATTGCGGAGCAGCTCAAGATCAGATTTCAGGACCGGGGCTGGGTGAAGTGAAGGCTGTTGCGCCTATTGGTGCCCTGACGCCGACCGGCATAGACTGAACCTGCGGGAAATGTGGCTCTGCGGCGCTACAGCGCCGACAGGTACGGCTGTCACGACTTCGTATTGGTAGAGAGTCCGCCCCGCCGCCCAAGGAATTTTCGTTGGGGAGGCAACCATGAGACCAATTCAGGCTGTCCTTTGTCTGGGTGCATTAGCCCTGGCGTCGGGCTGCAGCAGTATCGCCAAGGGCGTGACCGAGGCGGTCCTGGAGCAGTCAGCAAGCGAGGATAAACGTCAATGTCACATTGACGGGCCTGCGTGGGATGGGCTCGAGACCGCCCTCAAGAAGCAGGAAGCCGATCGGGCGATGAATCAGTCATACCGGCAGCTGAAGGTGGTGATGGTCCATGGCATTGGCCGACATCTCCCCGGCTATTCCGCTCGGCTGACCGAGAAGCTGATGCACGAGCTGAACCTGGACGTGCGATCGGAGAATGCCAAGGAGATCATTCTGAGCGATCCCGACATCGGCGACGGCCCCACCGCGCTCCTTCGGGTTTGGCGCTACACGAACAAGGCGGCGACGCGGGAGTTGCTGTTCTATGAGCTCACCTGGTCTCCGATCGCCGAGGAAGCGAAGAAGCCTATCGACTACGACGATTCGGTCGAGCAGAGCTACCGGCGAACCGTGATCAACAATCTCGCCAAGGGCTTCTTCAATGCCCGAGTGCCCGACGCGCTGATCTACCTGGGCGCCACAAGGCGGCCGATTCTCGCGTCCGTTCGGCAAGCGACGTGCTGGGCAACCAGCGCCGACTGGAACGAGCTGCCCGATTCCGGAAAGCACGAATGCAATCTGCTCGATCCGAAGCGCCTGAAGTACTTGAAGGATGACGATTACGCATTCCTATCACACAGCATCGGCAGTCGTGTCGTAATCGACACGCTCCAGCAGCAGGCCGAGTTCGCCGTGTCCCAGACGACGCAGACAGCGGCACAATTCCGAGAGATCTCCGGCAACAAACAATATCCCGTATTCATGCTGGCGAACCAGCTGCCGCTGCTTCAATTGGGTCAACCAATCCCCAAGGTGCACGGGCAGATCGCGGATTATTGCCGGCCGGGCGGACAATTCTATGCAAACCGCCTGATGGGCGGACTCAACATCAAGGCGTTCAGCGATCCGAACGACCTCTTGAGCTATGGAATTCCGCCGAAATTCGCGGACGACTACCTCGACTCCCGAATGTGCCCCACGATTACCAACATCACGCTGAATGTCTCAAATCCGGTGTCGTTGGCTGGTATAGACGTGGTCAACCCCGGCGAGGCCCATTCGGGATACGATTACGACGACCGGGTCATCGCGATCATCGCGCGCGGCGTGGGCGGTCCCGATGAGGCGCAACTCATCAAAGACAAGTGCACCTGGATGCATACGGTGCCGTCCCGATGATCATGACCGGAGCATGCTAACATGCCACGCGGACGAGCCTTCCGGCTGGTCCGTGGCCTGCGTGCAGTGGGCGCCACGCTGGCGTGGCTGGTGCTCGTCGCCCTCTCCGTCTGGGCAGTGGGTGCGCTCTACTTCGATCTGCCGTTCCCGTCCGCACGCGCGCCGGCGGCGATAGGATACGTAATCCTGCTCATGGCCGCGCTTGTCGTTGTCATAGGACGTTGGCGCAAAGCGGGGGTATGGCTTGTCGGCTTTGTTCTCGTGCTCGCATGGTGGGTCACTCTGCGCCCATCGAACGACCGGGCGTGGCAGCCGGACGTGGCGCAGACGGCGTGGGCAGAATTGGACGGCGAACGCGTCACGATTCACAACGTCCGCAACTTCGACTACCGCACCGAGGATGATTATGTGCCTCGCTGGGAGACGAGGACCTTCGATCTCGCGCAGATGCGAGGTGTCGATCTGTTCGTCACCTATTGGGGTTCGCCGTGGATTGCCCATCCGATCGTGAGCTTCCAGTTCGGTGACACCGATTACGTCGCCATATCGATCGAGACGCGCAAGGTGTTGGGCCAGACCTACTCGGCAATCCGCGGTTTCTTCCGGCAATACGAGCTGATCTATATCATCGCGGACGAACGCGACGTCGTGCGGCTGCGAACGAATTATCGCCAAGGCGAAGACGTCTATCTTTATCACATCCGAATGTCGCCGCAGCGGGCCCGCGCGATCTTCCTCGACTATCTGCGCAGCGCCGATGCCCTGCATCAGGCGCCCACATTCTACAACGCGCTGACCACCAATTGCACGACGGACATCCGCGTTCACACCGTCGCGACGGCGAGCGGGGCGCCGCCACCTTGGGATTGGCGCATCCTTTTGAACGGCAAGGGTGACGAGCTTCTCTACGAGCGCGGGGCGCTCGCGGGCGATCTCCCGTTTGCCGAGCTGAAGCGCCGGGCCTGGATCAACGACGCCGCTCGCGCCGCCGATCACGCGAGCGATTTCTCCCGTTGGATCCGTGAAGGCCAGCCCCGGTAGTATCTAGACGTCGAGATTCGACACCGACAGGGCGTTTTCCTGGATGAAGTCGCGGCGTGGCTCGACGAGGTCGCCCATCAGGGTCGAAAAAATCTCCTCGGCGCTGTCGGCGTGGCTCATCCTGACCTGGAGGAGCGAGCGCGCATTGGGGTCGAGCGTGGTCTCCAAGAGCTGCTCTGCATTCATCTCGCCAAGGCCCTTGTAACGCTGCACGGTGACGCCCTTGCGGCCGGTCTCCATCACGGCATCGACCAGGCCGCTTGGCCCGGTGACGGCGAATTCCTTGTCCTTGGCGACGAGCTTGCCGGCCGCCGCGTAGACCTCGCGCAGATGCGCCAGGCGCTCGGTAAGCTTGCGCGCTTCGGCGCTGCGCACCAGCCCGGCATCGAGGAAGCGACGCTCGGCGACACCATGCACCATACGCGAGAAGAGGTAGCCGTCGCCTTCGCGTATCTCGCCCTGCCAGCCGCGCTCGAGCGGATCGGAGAGCGCGTCGAGGCGGCGTGCCGTCTCGGCGACCGCGGCTGCCGCGCGCGCCGCATCGCCGAGCAGCGCCGGATCGAGCGCGCCGGCGATCGCCGCCTGCTCAACGGTGTCGAGATTTCCCGACTTGCGTGCCAGCGGCTGTAGCAAGTGGCGGCAGACCCGTGCCTCGTCAACCAACGCGGCGAGGTCGTTGGCGGCGCGCTGCACCCCGTCATGCTGGTGGAAGACCGCCTCTTTCAGCCCGGCGGCGGTGAAGAAGGTCTCGAGCTCGGGATCGCCCTTGAGATAGTCCATCTTGCCCGAGCCGCGCTTGACGCTGAAGAGCGGCGGCTGGGCGATGTAGAGGAAGCCCTTCTCGATCAGCGCCGGCATCTGGCGGAAGAAGAAGGTGAGGAGCAGGGTGCGGATATGGCTGCCGTCGACATCGGCGTCGGTCATGATGATGATGCGATGATAGCGCGCCTTATCGGCGTTGAAATCCTCACTGCCGATGCCGGTGCCGAGCGCGGCGATCAGCGTGCCGATTTGCTCGGAGCCCAGCATCTTGTCGAAGCGCGCGCGCTCGACGTTGAGGATCTTGCCGCGCAGCGGCAGGATGGCTTGGTTCTTGCGGTCGCGCCCCATCTTGGCGGTGCCGCCGGCGCTATCGCCCTCGACCAGGAAGAGCTCGGATTTCGCCGGGTCGCGCTCCTGGCAGTCGGCCAGCTTGCCCGGCAGATTGGCCATGTCGAGCACACCCTTGCGGCGCGTCAGGTCGCGCGCCTTGCGCGCCGCCTCGCGCGCCGCCGCCGCCTCGACCACCTTGGCGACGACCTTCTTGGCCTCGGCCGGATGCTCCTCGAACCATTGCTGGAGCTTCTCGCCGACGACCCCCTCGACCACGGGGCGGACCTCGGAGGAGACCAGCTTGTCCTTGGTCTGCGAGGAGAATTTCGGATCAGGCACCTTGACCGAGAGGATGCAGGTCAGCCCTTCGCGCATGTCCTCGCCGGTAAGCTCGACCTTCTCCTTCTTGGCGATGCCGCTCTCGGTCGCGTATTTGTTGACCGAGCGGGTCAGCGCGGCACGGAAGCCGGCAAGATGCGTGCCGCCGTCGCGCTGCGGGATGTTGTTGGTGAAGCACAGCATCGTCTCGTGATAGCTGTCGGTCCACGCCATGGCGACCTCGACGGTCGTGCCTTCGCGCTCCCCGATGATGGCGATCGGCGGCGAATGGAGCTGCTGCTTCGAGCGGTCAAGATAGTTGACGAACTCGACGAGCCCGCCCTCGTAATGCATCGTCACCGTCTTGGGCTCGACGCCGCGCGCATCGGTCAGGCTCATGACCACGCCGGAATTGAGGAACGCGAGCTCGCGGATGCGGTGCTCGAGCGTGGCGAAGTCGAACTCGGTCTTGGTGAAGGTCTTGTCGCTCGGCAGGAAATTGATCTCGGTGCCGGTCTTCTGGCCCTTGCGCTTGCCGCCCGGCGGCAGGGTTGGGGCCGGTCCGACAACGGCGAGCGGCGCCACCGCATTGCCGTGCGCGAAGCGGATGACGTGCTCGAAGCCGCCGCGGAAGATGCGCAGCTCGAGCGTCGCGGAGAGCGCGTTGACCACCGAGACGCCGACCCCGTGCAGGCCGCCCGACACCTTGTAGCTGTTGTGGTTGAACTTGCCGCCGGCATGGAGCTGGGTCATGACGACCTCGGCCGCCGATATGCCTTCCTCCTCGTGGATGTCGACCGGGATGCCGCGGCCATTGTCGGTGACGGTCACCGAGCCATCGGCGTTGAGCATCACCGTCACCGTGTCGCAATAGCCGGCGAGCGCCTCGTCGATAGCGTTGTCGACGACCTCGTAGACCATGTGGTGGAGGCCAGAGCCGTCGTCGGTGTCGCCGATATACATGCCCGGCCGCGCGCGCACGGCATCGAGCCCGCGCAGCACGGTGATCGAATCGGCGCGGTAATCGTCGCCCGACGGCGACACCGAGGGCGGTGGTACCTCGTGGGGCTGCGGTTGCGGCGAATTCTGCGGACTGGTCGGGCTCATCGTATCGCTGTCTTGGTTGAACGCATCTGCACTGTTTCTTCCGTGTACATCACGCCGCGATGGTGGCATTGGCGACGCGCAGGAATTGCGCGGCACCCCGCAGCTCGGCAAAGGAATCCTCGTCCGTGCCGGTCAGCCAGGCCTGGGCGCCGAGGGCGAGGAGCTCGGCGAATAGCGCCTGCCGGCGCTCACGGTCGAGATGGGCGACGATCTCGTCGAGCAGCATGATCGGCGCGACCCCTCGCAGAGCCGCCTGGAGCCGGGAATTGGCGAGCAAGATGGCGATCAGCAGGGCCTTCTGCTCGCCGGTCGAGCACTGCGCGGCGGCGACCCCTGTGCCGGCGTGGCGCACCGCGAGGTCGGAGCGATGCGGACCGCTTGCCACCCCACCGCTCTCGGCATCCTGGCGGCGGCTGGCGGCGAGACGGGCGCGCGATTCATCCTCGACGGCCAGGGCCGGCCGATCGGCGAGTGCTGCCTCGACCGTGCCTGACACGGCGAGCGACGCCGAGGGGAAGCCGGCGACGCCGGCGGCACAGGCGGCGTCGAGTCGCGCCGCGACGTCGCAGCGCGCCGCCGCGATGGCGACGCCGTGCCGCGCCATGCTCTCCTCGAGCGCATCGAGCCAGGCGGCGTCGTAGGGGCCGTCGCGCAGCAGCTTGGCGCGCTCGCGCAGCGCCTGCTCGTAGGCAGCGACCCGTGTCGCGTGCTCGGGATCGAAGCCATAGACCAGGCGATCGAGGAAGCGCCGGCGCGGCGAGGCGCCCTCGACGAACAAGCGGTCCATCTGCGGCGTCAGCCAGACCAGATTGACATGCTCGGCGAGTGCCGTCTGGCTGCGCGCCGAGGCGCCGTCGATGCGCACGACACGGCGCTCGCCGCCGCTCGCCGTCGCCTCGCGCCCGGTGCCGATCTGGATGACGCTGCGCGGCGTCGCCACCTCGGCGGCCACCGCCCAGGCAGCGGCTGGCATAGCGGCATCGGCCGCACCGTCGGGCGCCGTCCGGCGATCGACCTCGCCGAGCCGGGCGCGGCGCAAGCCGCGGCCGGGTGCCAGAAAGGATATCGCTTCGAGCAAATTCGTCTTTCCCGCGCCATTCGCGCCCGTGAGGACCACCGGCCGCGCATCGACCGTCACGCGCGCCTGCTGGTAGCAACGAAAATCGGTCAAAACCAGCCGCCTAACCGCGAGGCACGCAGCATCGGCGGCCTTGCCGATCCGGCCAGTCGGCCCGTCCGATCCCATCGCAATTATATGGGGATCGCCGGCCCCTTCCGCCAGTCGGCGCGCCTCCAACACGGCCTCACCCGTCCCAAGCGGTGTTCCCAGCGACGTCGAGGTCACACGCGCATCGGCATGAGGACATAGAGCGCGCTGGTTTCGGCGCGCTCGCGCACGATGGTCGGCGAGGCGGCGTCGGCCATCGCGAAGACCACCCATTCGCCGACGATCTGCTCGGTGATGTCGAGGAGATAGCGCGAGTTGAAGCCGATCTCGATGGGCGTCGCATTGTAGCGCACCTCGATCTCCTCGCTCGCCGTGCCGTTTTCCGGGCTGGTCGCCGAGAGGGTCACCGTGCCGCGCTCGAGGCTCAGCTTGACCGCCCGGCTCTTCTCGGTCGAGATGGTCGAGACGCGGTCGACCGCCTCGGCGAAGGGCTTGCACTCGACCTCGAGCAGTTTGTCGTTATTGGTCGGGATGACGCGGTCGTAGTCGGGGAACGTGCCGTCGATCAGCTTGGAAGTCAGCACCGCCTCGCCGAAGACGAAGCGGATCTTGGTGTCGGACAAGGCGATGCCGATTTCCGCCTCGCTCTCCTCGATCAGCTTGCGCAGCTCGGCGACCGTCTTGCGCGGCACGATGACGCCGGGCATGCCGGCGGCGCCGTCGGGCAGCAGCATCTCGACGCGCGCCAGGCGATGGCCGTCGGTGGCGACGGCGCGCAGCACCTCTGTATCGCCGCTCTTTGTCGCGTGCAGGAAGATGCCGTTGAGGTAGTAGCGCGTCTCCTCGGTCGAGATGGCGAATTTGGTACGGTCGATCAGCCCCTTGAGCTCGCTCGCCTGGAGAGTGAAATTGTGCGGCAGCTCGCCGCCCGCCATCAGCGGATAGTCCTCGGGCGGCAGGCAGGCGAGGGTGAAGGTCGAGCGGCCCGAGCGCAGCGTCATCGCCGCCTTGTCGCCGCTCATCTGCATCTCGATCTGGGCCCCCTCGCGCAGCTTGCGCACGATGTCGTAGAGGGTATGCGCCGGGGCGGTGGTTCCCCCCTCACCGGAGACCTGTGCCTCGGCCATCTCGACGATCTCGAGATCCATGTCGGTGGCGGACAGCGCCAGCCGGCCTTTCTCGGCCCGCAGCATGACGTTGGAGAGGATCGGAATGGTGTTGCGCCGTTCGACCACGCTTTGAACGTGAGCCAAGGCTCGGAGCAGCGCGGCGCGTTCTATGGTGAGTTTCATGGCTGGGCTGGATTATTGCTCATGGTGGCGGATCAGGACCCTCCGCCAGACCTGATTCTTGCCGGCGGCCCCCATCGCCCTCGCCTTGAACGGGCGCATGCGAACGGGCTGACCTTATAGCATAGATCGCCAGGCTCCGCACGGTTTTCGCCAGTCGCCAAGCCGTCAGCTGTCCACCCTCGGCAATCGGCAAATCATGCCGCTTTCGGGGTCGAGCTGATGGCCGACGGCTGACAGGTCCGGGCTCACGTCTCCAGCATGCGGCGGAGCAGCTCGATATCCTCGGCGAGGGTCCGGTCGGTCGCTCGCAACTCCTCGATCTTGCGCACCGCATGCATGACCGTGGTGTGGTCGCGGCCGCCGAACTTGCGGCCGATCTCAGGCAGCGAGCGCGGGGTGAGCTGTTTGCACAGGAACATGGCGACCTGACGCGGCCGCGCGACGGCGCGCGCGCGGCGCGCCGAATGCATGTCGGACAGGCGGATATTGTAATGCTCGGCGACGCGCTTCTGGATCTCGTCTATGGTGACGCGCCGGTCATTGGCGCGCAACAGGTCGTGCAGGACCTCCTGGGCGCTTTCCAGCGAGATGGTGCGGCCGATCAGCGTGGCATGCGCCAGGATGCGATTGAGCGCGCCCTCGAGCTCGCGCACGTTCGAGGTGATCTTGTGGGCGAGGAACTCCATCACCTTGGGCGGGATCGCCGCCTTGCGCTGCTCGGCCTTGGCCTGGAGGATGCCGAGGCGCAGCTCGTAGGTCGTCGGGTGGATGTCGGCGACGAGGCCCCAGCCGAGGCGGGACTTCATGCGGTCTTCCATGCCTTCGAGATCGGAGGGCGACTTGTCGGCCGAGATGACGATCTGGCGGTTCTGATCGACCAGCGCGTTGAAGGTATGGAAGAACTCCTCCTGGGTCGAGTCCTTGCCCGAGATGAACTGCACGTCGTCGATCATCAGCACGTCGACCGAGCGGAACTGATCCTTGAAGTCCATCGTGCTCTTGAAGCGCAGCGCACGGATGAACTGGTACATGAACTTCTCGGCCGAGAGATAGATGATCTTCCGGCTCGGATCCTGGCGGCGGATATGCCAGGCGATGGCATGCATCAGATGGGTCTTGCCGAGCCCGACCCCGCCATAGAGGAAGAGCGGGTTGAACGGCACGGTGCGCTTGGCCGCGACGCAGGATTCGGCGATCCGGCGCGCCGCCGCATGGGCGAGCTCGTTGGGCTTGCCGACGATGAAATTCTCGAAGGTGAAGCGGGGATCAAGCGGCGCGCTGATGTCGCCCTTCTCGTCGGCGGCGACGATGGCGGGGGCGGCAGCAGCCGGTTCCTCGCGCTGACGCGAGTCGCGCAGCGGCGCCGCGCTGCCGCTGACGAAGATGTCGATGACAGAGATCGCCGCGTTCTCACCATTCCACAGCGCGCGAATGCGATCGGAGTAGTGCGCCGCCACCCAGTCGCGCAGGAAGCGCGTCGGCACGCCGATGCGGGCGCGGCCGTCGACGACCTCGAACAACGTCATCGAGCGCAGCCACGAGCGGAAGGCTGCCTCGCCGAACTCCTCCCGCAGCCGTGCCCTGACCCGCGCCCACTGGGTCTGGATGTCGCTCGTCGTCCCGCCCTGATCGCCGTGATCGGTAGCGGCTCTCTCGCGTCGACTGACGCTCCCCTCAGGCTTGGATTGCAAGGCGAATTCCCCCGAATTGACAGAGACGCAACTTCCCTGCAGCCGATGATCAATCGGCCTTTCTCAACTCAAATTTTGAAACGATGAGGCTCTAAGCGGCGGTCGGAAATGAGGAGCTTTGCTTGTTATACCGACCGCAATCTACTATGGGCAATGACCGAACGTGCTTGCGCTCGTCCGTGAAACTTTTCTTTCAATCGTCGTCGCGGATCCGCCATAAAAGTGACTCTATCCAGCTGGCCGTCGGCTTGCAACGTGATCGAAAAGAGAACGGTGCAGAATCTTTTCACTGTGACAGGATTGCCCCGCCGAATTCAGCGACACGCGCAATGCGGCGAAAATCCCACGCGAAAAAATCTGACGCAAAAAATCGGGCGAGAAATTGCTGCGCGACTAATTCGCGGCAGAAAATTTTCGATGCCGCGCAGGAAACTTCCAGAGGCGAAAATGTCTCGGCACGAAAACGGCCGCGCCTATGATGAGGACGCGGCCGAGACATCGACGAACTGACGCAGCGAGGTCAGAGAGCTTTGATGCGACTGTTCAAGCGCGACAGTTTGCGCGCCGCCGTGTTCTTGTGAACGACGCCCTTGCCGACGCTGCGATGTAGCTCGGGCTGCGCCTCGGTGACGGCGGCGCGCGCCGCCGCCTTGTCGCCGCTCTCGATCGCCGCCTCGACCTGCTTCATGAAGGTGCGCAGACGCGAGACGCGGGCGCGGTTGACTGCCGTGCGACGCTCGGTTTGCCGGATCCGCTTCTCGGCAGATTTATGAGTGGCCATTGCCGACCCTTGCAACGTTACTGGTTATAGAGGAGCGCGGGTTATAACGACGCGCCCCTCCCTCGTCAAGTTTGGCGGCGGTCTCGCCTATCGGCGTCCAGCTCGGTCCTCCGCGAGCGCGCCGGGCCCTAGGAGCCTGTCCGGGAATGGTGACCGCCGGATGGTAGGCATTGTTCGTTTGCGAAGCTCGGCGGCTGGGTACGCTGAGTTATGCTCCGGTGCCGTGCAGCTTGAGGATGTTGTGG
>DATAQP010000357.1:0-9648 GCA_036264595.1 Allostellaceae bacterium | reverse complement strand
GGGTAGGTAGAGATCGCAATCATGCGTATTTGTAGGGGCCGGCCTTGTGCCGGCCCGCGGGCCGGGACGAGCCCGGCCCCTACGAATAATCTCGCCACTCACGGCGCTTAGCGATGACCCGCTTCATCGCGCGGCGCGTCGTCGGCGCCATTCCCGTCCTCCTGCTGGTGACGCTCATCACCTTCGCGCTGATGCGCCTCATCCCGGGCGATCCCGCCGCCGCGCTCGGCGGGCTGAGCGCGACGCCACAGGAGCGCGAACAGATCCGCCACGATCTCGGGCTCGACGAGCCCTATCAGGTGCAGCTCGTGCGCTGGTATGCCGGGCTGGCGCGCGGCGATCTCGGGCGCTCGATCCTACTCGGCACTGACGTGCTGCAGGCGACGCTCGAGCGCTTGCCGGTGACCCTGTCGCTCAGCGCCTATGCGCTGGCATTGACCGTCCTCTTCGGTCTCAGCCTCGGCATCCTCGCGGCGCTGCGGCAGAATTCCTGGGTCGACCAGGCGGCGATGATGGTCGCCATGCTCGGCATCTCGCTGCCGAGCTTCTGGCTCGCCCTGGTTATGATCGTGCTCTTCGCGGTACAGCTCGGCTGGCTACCGAGCGGCGGCTATGTCAATTTCACCGACGATCCCTGGGGCTGGCTGCGCGCGACGACGATGCCGGCGATCTCGCTTGCCGCGTTGCAGATGGGGCTGCTCACCCGCATTACCCGCTCGACCATGCTCGAGGTGCTGCGCCAGGATTATGTCCGCACGGCGCGTGCCAAGGGCCTGCCCAACTATCTCGTCGTCGGCAAGCATGCGCTCGCCAACACGATGATCCCGATCCTCACCATCGTCGGCGTCATCGTCAGCCTGCTGCTCTCCGGCGCCGTCGTCACCGAGACGATCTTCTCGATCCCCGGCATCGGCCAGCTCCTCACCTCGGCGATTTTCAACCGCGACTATCCGCTGATCCAGGGCGGGCTGCTCCTCGTCACCATCTTCATCATGATCGTCAATATCCTGGTCGACATCGCCTATGCCTGGGCCGATCCCCGCGTGCGCTTCGAGCGCGGCCCGTGAGTGCGGTGGCCCCATGAGCGCGGTGGACGGCTCGACCAAGCTGCCGCCGGTCGCGGCGCCGGCGCCCCTGGTCGCCGGACCGCGCTTCGTCACGCTGCGCCGCCTCATGCACCATCGCCTGTTCGTCACCGGTCTTGTCTTCTTCGGCTTCATCGTCGTCGTCGCCGTCCTGGCACCGCTGATCGCTCCCACCGACCCCAACAAGCTGGCTATGCGCAACAAGTTCCTGCCGCCGAGCTGGGAGCATCCCTTCGGCACCGACAATTTCGGGCGCAGCCAGCTTTCGCGCGTCGTCTGGGGCGCCAGGCTGTCGATCGTCATGGGCATCTCGGTGGTGGCGCTCAACGCCGTCTTCGGCACGCTGATCGGCGCGCTCTCGGGCTATTTCCGCCGCCTCGACAATCCGCTGATGCGGGTCAACGACGCGCTGATGGCGTTTCCTGCCATCATCCTTGCCCTCGCCATCACCGCGGCGCTCGGCCCCTCGACCTTCAACGCAGTTCTCGCCCTCGCCATCGTCTACATCCCGCGCACCGCACGCATCGTGCGCGCCTCGGTCTTGGTCGTACGCGAGATGGAGTATGTCCAGGCGGCGGTCGCCGCCGGGGCGGGGAGCTGGCGCATCCTGCGCTACCATATCCTGCCCAACTCGATGGCGCCGCTCATCGTGCAGCTCAGCTTCCTCTTCGCCTATGCGGTGCTCTCCGAGGCGACGCTGAGCTTCCTCGGCCTCGGCGCGCCGGCGCCGACGCCGACCTGGGGCAACATCATGGCCGAAGGGCGGCAATACATGCGCGAGGCGGCCTGGATCATCGCCATTCCCGGCGCCGCGCTGGCGATCACCGTGATGGGGCTGAACCTGCTCGGCGATGGGCTGCGCGACGTGCTCGATCCGCGGCTGAAGATCCAGCAGTGACCTTGCTCTCGGTCGAGAATCTGCGCACCGTCTTCGCCACCTCGCGCGGCGAGGTCGCCGCCGTCGACGATGTCAGCTTCGAGCTCGCCGAGCGCGAGGTGCTCGGCATAGTCGGCGAATCGGGCAGCGGCAAGAGCGTCACCGCTTTGTCGATCATGGGGCTCTTGCCCAAGCCGCCGGCGCGCATCGCCGCCGGCAGCATACGCTTCGCCGGCGAGGACCTCCTCGCCCTCAGCGAGCGTGGCTTGCGGCGGATCCGCGGCCCCGGCATCGGCATGATCTTCCAGGAGCCGATGACCTCGCTCAACCCGCTCTTCTCGATCGGCAACCAGCTGGTCGAGACGATCCGCGCCCATGAGCGGCTGTCGCCGCGCGCCTGCCGCGCTCGCGCCATCGCCATGCTCGCCAAGGTCGGCATCGCGGCGCCCGAGCGTCGTCTCGACGACTATCCGCATCAGCTCTCCGGCGGCATGCGCCAGCGCGTCATGATCGCCATGGCGCTCGCCTGCAATCCCAAGCTGCTGATCGCCGACGAGCCGACGACGGCGCTCGACGTCACCATCCAGGCGCAGATCCTCGAGCTGCTGCTGACCTTGCGCGACGAGTTCGGCATGGCGGTCATCATCATCACCCACAATATGGGCGTCGTCGCCGAGATGGCCGACCGCGTCCTCGTCATGTATGCCGGCAAGATCGTCGAGCGCGCCGGGGTCGACGATCTCTTCGAGAAGCCGGCGCATCCCTATACGCGCGGCCTGCTCGACAGCATTCCGGCGATCGACGAGGTGCGGATACGCCTGCGCACGATTCCCGGCATGCTGCCCAATCCCGCCGCGCTACCGCCGGGCTGTCGATTCGCACCGCGCTGCGCCTGGCAGGTCGCCGCCTGCACCGCCGCCCCGCCGCCGCTCGATCCAGTCGGCGACGCGGTGGGGCACCAGGCCGCCTGCATCCGCCTCGCCGAGGTGGCCTCGTCGTGAGCGCGCTGCTCAGCGTGGAGGGGCTAACCAAGCATTTCCCGGTGCGCGGCGGCGTCGTCTTCAAGCGCACCATGTCATTGCTGCGCGCCGTCGACGACGTCAGCTTCACCATTGCGCCGGGCGAGACGCTCGGCCTCGTCGGGGAATCCGGCTGCGGCAAGTCGACGGTCGGTCGCATGCTGCTCCGCCTCGTCGAGCCGACCGCGGGCCGCGTCGAGTTTCTCGGCGACGACATGACCGCGCTGTCGCCAGCGGAGTTGCGGACGCGGCGCCGCGACATACAGATCATCTTTCAGGACCCGTACGGCGCGCTCAACCCGCGCATGACCGTCGCCGACATCATCATGGAGCCACTGCTCATCCATGGCGCGCGGCCGGACGCCACGTCGCGCGCCCGCGTCGCCGAGCTGCTCGACCGCGTCGGCCTGACCGCCCAGCATGCCGGGCGCTATCCGCATGAATTCTCCGGCGGCCAGCGCCAGCGGATCGGGATCGCTCGCGCCCTAGCGCTCAATCCCAAATTCATCGTCTGCGACGAGCCGGTTTCGGCGCTCGACGTCTCGATCCAGGCGCAGATCGTCAATCTCCTGCAGGATCTGCAGGACGAGTTCGGCCTTGCCTATCTCTTCATCGCCCACGATCTCGGCGTGGTGAAGCATATTTCCGACCGCGTCGCCGTCATGTATCTCGGCAAGCTCGTCGAGATCGCCGACAAGGCGACGCTCTACGCCAATCCGCGCCATCCCTACACCCAGGCGCTGATCGCTGCGGTGCCGATCGCCAAGCCGCGGCTGCGCCGGCGCAAGACGGCGCTGCAGGGCGAGAT
This sequence comes from Allostellaceae bacterium, assembly GCA_036264595.1. GTDB lineage: Bacteria > Pseudomonadota > Alphaproteobacteria > ATCC43930 > CGMCC-115725 > URHD0088. The sequence goes on along the minus strand of DATAQP010000357.1, from coordinate 5,859 downwards.
CCCGAGCGCGCTCGACCCGCCCACGGGCTGCCGCTTTCACACGCGCTGCCCCTATGTCATGCCGGTCTGTCGCGAGGTCGAGCCCGTTCTCGTCGATGCGGCGCCAGGCCAGCGTGTCGCCTGCCATTTGGTCGAGGCGGTCCCGGGCCCGAGTTGATCTCGGCGGCGATCAACTGACCTTCGGTACATCGCCGGCTAGGCGGGCAGCTGATTGCGCCTTCTCCGCCTCCACCGCCGCCCGGATCAGGGCGGCAATTTCGCGACGCCCAATTTCCTGCAGTGCGGGCGACTCGTTCCTGAACCAGCGTGCGGCGAACGCGCGGGCACGATCTTCAGGGGTGGTAGCCATCACGATGGCACTCCTGCGGCGTCTCGCATGCGGGCTGGCGTTGGATTTCTCGAATTGCGCGGGCGATCCTGCGCCAGGTCGGGGAGGACGAGCCATAGAGTGCTTTCCCGGAGAGCTTTGCCCGCTTCTCCGCCACATCGGCGGCATCCGAGCCATAGAGATCGACCAAGCACTTTGCCGCCTGGAGGGTTTGTGGGTCGTACGGCATCGCTATCGGCCTTATCAGCGGGCTATTGATCCGCGCTATCGGCGCGTCGGGCTCGGTCCCGGCCCGACTCCATCTCGGGGAGGACGGACTTCCACTTTTCTGTCAACGCCTTCGTCAGCTTCTCGTAACGCGTCGACAGGAGTTGCTCCAATTCATGCTTCCGTGTTTCATCGACTTCGACGTCGAGACGGCGTCCGAGATACTCGATGTCGAGACGGATGATCGCTGGATCCTGCATCGCTGGAATCCCTCATCGTGACCGGCTCGATGATAGATAGGCACGGTCTCAACGCGGTGTCCCCGCGATTAAAGATTTGTAATCTGGCAGGACGCTGCCGCGAATTTTCGCCGCGGCGCGTCGGTTCAGTGATCGTTCGTCGCGTAGTCGGCGGGGATGTTGATCTCGATCAGCTCGAGGTCGTCCGAATAGAAGACGACGTTATGCGGCACGCCGGCGGGCTGGCTGAGGCAGGCGCCGGCGCTGACGGTGATCTCGTCAGGCGCTCCCTCGAAGCGGAAGCGCAGCGAGCCCTTGAGGACATAGATGAAGTGGCAGGTCATGTCATGCCAGTGCCAGCCGGTGGCGGTCTCGAAGGGCTTGATTGCTCTCGTGTGCTTGCCGCCGACGCGGCCACCCGTCGCCGCCGCCAGACCGAGATCGCGATATTCGAAATTCTCGCGCAGCCCCTCGCGATGGAAGACGGCGTCCTCCAGCGTCGCCAGGTTGAGCTTGGTCAGCGCCTCGGCAAGCGCCAACGGTCCCGGATAACGTGTCGCCCCGTCCATGGCATCCTCCCACAGGGTTCTTCACCGCGATGTTCGCGCCGCCAGAGCGCGCTGACAAGCGGAACCGCCTTGCGGTCCCTCTTGCCTTGTGGGAGAGGAGGGGAGAGGGAATTCCGACGGGAGGGATCGATGGTCGAAGTCGAATGGCGGCGTCACCGCGCCGATCAGCTGCGCGAGAAGGCCAAGGAGGACGCCATCGTCATCGTGCCGGTGGGTTCGCTCGAGCAGCACGGGCCGCATCTGCCGGTCGAGATCGACACGCTGCTCGGCGAGGCGGTGGCGCTGCGCACGGCAAGACTCGCCGCCGAGCGGGAGCCGGTTCTCGTCCTGCCGATGCTGTGGACCGGGCTTTCCGAGCATCACATGTCCTTCGGGGGCACGATCACGCTCGATACCGAGACGTTCCTGGCCATGCTGCGCTGCGTCTGCGAATCGATTGTCCGCCACGGCTTCCGCCGCATCGTCCTGCTCAACGGCCATGGCGGCAACGAGAATGCGATGCGCGTCGCCGCCGACGATCTCAGCCCCAAGCTCGGCGTCTCGATCGTCCAGTTCACCTATTGGTATGCCGCAGCGAAGGTCATCGCGCCGCTGCTCGAGAAGCAGAGCGGACTGTGGCACGCTTGCGAGGCGGAGACCTCGATGTGCATGGCGCTGCATCCCGAGCTGGTTGCCGAGGATCGCATCCGCCTCGCCGAGGTGAACACGACGCCCGACGTCGCCGAGATCGTCGGATCGGGAGTCTACCGCTGGCGCAGCCTGGTCAGCCGCTCCTCCGCCGGTGTCATCGGCTATCCGAGCGCCGCCACGCCCGAGAAAGGTGAGAAGCTGCTGGCGGCGATCAGCCAGAATCTCGCCGACAAGCTGTGCAACAAGGAGCTGTGGACGCTGCCCTGGCGGTGAGGCGAGGCGAGCCGGCTAGTCGAGCGTGCGCGGCGTTCCATAGCGCACGGCGAGAATCCGTGGCCCCGCCGCCGAGGCGATCTCGTTGACCAGCTTGTTGGTCATCGCCTCGGCAAAGGAATCGAAATCCTCGATGGTGATGACGAAGGAGCCGGGACCACCGGTGACGTTGGTGCGGTAGTACTCGCCGAGTCCGCCGGGTGGCTGGGTGTGGGCGAAATAGCCCGGATTGGGATGCTGGTTGATGATCGCCAGCCCGTTGATCGTGACGCCAGCGGCGACCGCCTCGTCGCGCGCCTCGTTGACCGGGCGGCCGCCGTTATTGGTGCCGTCGCCCGAGACGTCGATGATGCGGCGCTCGCTGTCGACGCCGGAATTGGCGAAATGCTTCATAGAATAGTCAATCGCCGCGCTGATCGAGGTGAAGCCGGCGAAGGAGCGCGGCACCGTTTGGAGGATGGTGGCGAAGACGCCGGCGGTCTCGTCGTCGCGGATGACCATCCAGTCGGCGACGACGTGCTGTGCCTCGGCGCCCGACCATTCGACGAAGGTGACGGCGATCGAGCGGAAGGGGCCGGACTGGATCGCCTTGATGACGCGCGGGTTGGTCAACGCCGCGGCGGTTCCCTCGCGCTGCAGGCGGAACTCGTCCTCGTCGACACTGCGCGAGACATCGGCGGCGAGGATGAGCTGAAGGTCGACGGTTTCCGCTCTCGACGCGGGCGTCGGGCCGAGCAGGGTGATCGCGATCAGCACACCGAAGAGAGTTTGCCGCATCATCGCCTCCGCGAACGATCCGGATCGAGCATAGCCCTTCCGGGCCGCGGCGGTGAAGCGATCAATTGCGCCGCGCGGTCGCCATACCCCATCGGGGGTATTATCGGTTTGACAGCGTAGCGTCACGACCGGAAGCTGCCGCCGATGGCGAAGGACAGGATAGAAGGACGCGACGGCGATGAGGAATCCGAGCCGAGTACGGCGAATCCCGGACGGATTTCCGGCGGATGCGACGGCATGATCATCGTCGTCATGGGCGTCTCGGGGGTCGGCAAGACTACCGTGGGTAGGCGGCTCGCCGAGGCGCTGGGCGCCCGTTTCCTCGAAGGCGACGATTTCCATCCGCCGGCCAATGTCGAGAAGATGCGCCGCGGCGAGGCGCTGACCGATGCCGACCGCAAGCCCTGGCTGGAGCGTCTCGCCGGCGAGCTGGCAGCGAGCCGCGAAAAGGGCGAGAGCGTCGTGCTCACCTGCTCGGCGCTGAAGCGGAGCTATCGCGACATACTGCGCGCCGGCCATTACGACGTTAATTTCGTCTTTCTCGACGCCGATCAGGCGGTGATCCAAAAGCGGATCGACGCGCGAAAGGGCCATTTCATGCCGCCCTCGCTGCTCGACAGCCAGTTCGCCGCGCTGGAGCGCCCGGGGCCGGATGAGCGCGCCGTGCGGGCGGATGCGACACAGGCGCCCGATATCATCGTCGCCTCGGCGCTCCAGCAATTGCGGCAGCGCACCGGCTGACAACTTTCCAACGTCGGCGATCTTCACTCCGCGCCAATCAACTGAAGGTAGGGACAACCCCAAGGAGTAAGAATAGCGAGGAGGAGACAAGCGATGCGCACCATCGAATTGAGCTCGGGCCAGAAGATGCCGGTCCTCGGCCAGGGCACCTGGGGCTTCGGCGAGCGCGGCAAGGGCCGCGTCGAGGCGGTCGCCGCCTTGCGCCACGGCATCGAGCGCGGTCTGACCCTGATCGACACCGCCGAGATGTATGGCGAGGGCGGCGCCGAGGAGATCGTCGGCGAGGCGATCGCCGGACGGCGCGACGAGATTTTCCTGGTCAGCAAGGTCTATCCGCACAACGCTTCGAAGAAGGGCGCCATCGCCGCCTGCGAGCGCAGCCTGAAGCGCCTCGCCACCGACCGCATCGACGTCTATCTCCTGCATTGGCGCGGCGGCGAGAAGCTCGCCGATACCATCGCCGCCTTCGAGACGCTGCAGCGCGACGGCAAGATCGGCAGCTTCGGCGTGAGCAATTTCGACACTGACGACATGGAGGAGCTGTGGCGCCTGCCGGGCGGTCCCGCGACGACGACCAATCAGGTGCTCTACAATTTGACGCGGCGCGGCGCCGCGTTCGATCTCCTGCCGTGGTGCCGCGCGCAGAGCGTGCCGATCATGGCCTATTCGCCGATCGAGCAGGCGCGCATGCTCGGCCATGCCGGGCTGAAGAAGCTGGCGGCGAAGCGCGGCGTCACCCCGGCGCAGCTCGCCCTTGCCTGGCTGCTCCATCAGGACGGCGTCGTCGTCATCCCCAAGGCCGGGCGGATCAGCCATGTCGATGAGAATGCCGCCGCCTTGGACATCAAGCTGACGGCCGACGATCTCGCAGCGCTCGACCGCGAGTTCCCGCCGCCCAAGCGCAAGAAACCACTGGAAATGCTGTAGGGGCCGGGCTTGCCCCGGCCCGTCCCGCAACAGCGTCGATGCAGGCCGGGTGCTGCTTCCTATTTCTCGCGCAGGTCGATCGGCTGGCCGAATTCGGTATGCGCGGCGGCGTGCCGCCAGGCTTCCTTGCGGGCGGCAAGATCGCTCGCGCTGAGGAGATCCTTCGCCGCCACCAGCCGCTCCAGCGCGGCAAGCCAGTGCTGGTAATAGGTGTCACCGAGATCGGCATCGCCCCGCGCCTGGGCGGCGGCGATCTCGCCGGCGAGAGCGGCGGCCCATTCGCTCCAGGTGAAGCGGCCTCGGCGCGACAGCTCGATCGTCATGGCGAAGGCCTGCGCCTGCCAGGCCTCGGCGAAGACCGGACCGTCGGCGTCGCGCGGCAGAAGCGGCAAGCGGTCGAGTTCGAGTGCGTCTGTCATCCGTCGCTCACGCCGGGTCGAGATAATCGTCCCAGAGATCGATATAGAGCACGTCATGCGCCGGCGCGTCCGATCCCCATAGCTCGCGGGCGCTGAAGCGGACGCTGTAGACGTGCTGCGGCTTCTCGCCGGCGAGCTCGGCATTGGTGTCGGGAAAGACGAAGACGCCGTGGTCGCGGTCGATGATCCCGTGCCGGCCGCGGACATAGCGCGGGATGCGGGTGTGGCCGGTCGGATGCATGTTGCGCGCGACGACGCGATCGCCAGGCTTGAGCTTCGCCGGCAGCACGACGTCGCGCCTGGCAGTGCGGCCTTCTGCGATCAGGCGATGGGCGAGCTCGACGGTGAGAAGCGGCATCAGCGCGCCTCCGCCGCCCGCTTCACCTCGGCATAGCGGCGCTCGATCTCCTCGCGCGTCACCATGCCGGCGTCGACGAGCAGCTTCTCCAGCCGCCACAGCCATTTCTCGTAATAGCTCGCGCGCAGATACTCCTCGGGCGGCATCTGCTCTATACCGGAGCGCGATCTGTCGATGTTCCATTTGCCCCAGGCGCCGCAGCCGCGGGTGAGGGCGAGGACGCGGCCCTCCCAGACCTCGTGAAAGACCGGCTCGTCCGCCTCGCGCTCGATCGGCCCGAACCCGTCCATCCCGCCCATGTCGTGAATGCCGTTCATGATGCAGCCTCATTGGCGGGTTTGGCCAATCCGGTCCCGATCATGCAATCGCGGGTCACGAGCGAGGCGAGCTT
>DATAQP010000355.1:0-3105 GCA_036264595.1 Allostellaceae bacterium | reverse complement strand
ACCGAGAAGGAGACGGCGATCCTCAAATATCTCTATCGCGCCGGCGCCAAGGTGATCGGCCGCGACATGCTGCTCGGCGAGGTCTGGGGCTACAATGCCGGCGTCACCACCCACACGCTCGAGACGCATATCTATCGCCTGCGCCAGAAGATCGAGCGCGAGCCGGCCAAGGCGGAAATCCTGGTGACCGAGCCGGGCGGCTACAGGCTGGTTCCTTAACGTTTCCGTAATCGCGTTCCGCTACATCGCGCGCCGCGCTGTGACGGCCGTCACACCTGGCCGGAGGGCGCGACTTTACTACTCGGCGATAACCACCACCTTGAATGAATGCTAGAGTAATCGAGCTCTGGAACGAAAGACGGCGGACGCCGTAGGCAGAAAATGGTCAATTCCGGGAAGGTTTCCGTTCGGTTCTGGGGCGTGCGCGGCAGCATTGCCTGCCCGGGTCCGGAGACAGTGCGCTATGGCGGCAATACCTCCTGCGTCGAGATACGCTGCGGTGATCATCTGCTGATCATGGATGGCGGCACCGGGCTGCGCGAGCTCGGCGGAACGCTGCTCAAGAACGGCCCGATCAATGCCGATCTCTTCTACACGCACACGCATTTCGACCATATCTGCGGCCTGCCGTTTTTCGGCCCGGCCTATATGCGCGGCAACAAGATCCGCCTGTGGGCCGGTCACCTGCTGCCCGACCACTGCCTCGAGGACGTGCTCTGCGGCATGATGATGGCGCCGCTCTTCCCGGTGCCGATGTCGCTGCTCGCCAGCCAGGTATCATTCAAGGATTTTCGCCACGGCGAGACGCTGCATCCGCGCCCCGGCGTCACCCTGCGCACCGGCGCGCTGAACCACCCGAACGGCGCCACCGGCTATCGCGTCGAGTACGGCGGCAAGTCGGTCGCCTACATCACCGATACCGAGCACCGCAAGACCGGGCTCGACCCCAACGTGCTGGCGCTCATCGATGGCGTCGACATCTTCATCTACGATTCGACCTATACCGAGGCCGAATACCCCTCGCATCTCGATTGGGGTCATTCGACCTGGGAGGAAGGCGTCCGCCTGGCCGATGCGGCGAAGGTCAAGACCTTCGTCATCTTCCACCACGACCCGAGCCATGACGACGCCTTCATGGACGGCGTCGGCGGCGCCGCGCAAAAGCTGCGCCCGAGCACCATCGTCGCCCGCGAGGGCATGGTGCTGATCCCCTGAGAGCTGAAAGGCCTCGGCGTTAGCGATAGGGATCCGCCGCGTCGCGCAGACCGTCGCCGAGGAAGTTGAACGCCAGCACCATGATGATGACCGGCACCACCGGCAGCATCAGCCAAGGGTAGAGCGCGACGACGTTGATGTTCTGCGCCTCGTTGAGCAGCACGCCCCAGCTGGTGATCGGCGGGCGCAGGCCGAGGCCGAGAAAGGAGAGCGCCGTCTCGCCGAGGATCATCGACGGGATGGTCAACGTCGCCGTGGCGATGAGATGGCTCATGAAGCTCGGCAGCAGGTGGCGGCCGATGATGCGCGACGGCGTCGCCCCCATCAGCATCGCGGCGGTGCAGAAATCCTCCTCGCGCAGCGCCAGCAGCTTGGAGCGCACGGCGCGGCCGAGATGCGTCCACTCGATCATGCCGAGAATCAGAGTGATGCCGAAATAGATGAGGATCGGGCTCCAGGTCACCGGCAGGATGGCCGACAGCGCCATCCACAGCGGCAGATGCGGGAAGCATTGGATGATCTCGATGAGGCGCTGGATCAGGATGTCGACCCAGCCGCCGTAATAGCCGGCGATGCCGCCGATGACGATGCCGAGGGTGAAGCTGATGGCGACGCCGATGAGGCCGACGGTGAGCGAGATGCGCGCGCCGTAGAGGATGCGCGAGAGCATGTAGCGGCCGAGCCGGTCGGTGCCGAGCAGGAAGAGCGTGCCGTTTTCGGCCGGGCAGGCGAGGTGGAGGTCGCCCTCGACAAGACCCCAGAAGGAATAGCGGTCGCCGTGGCAGAAGAAGCGGATGGGCTGCAGCTTGGCGCGATTGTCGGTGTAGACCCGCTGCAGGTTCTGCATGTCGAGATGGTAGTCGTAGCCGTAGACGAACGGCCCGACGAAGCTTCCCTCGTGAAAGAGGTGAACGGTCTGCGGCGGCGCGAAGATGAAATCGGCGTGCCGCGAATGCGAGCCGTAGGGCGACAGGAACTCGCTCACGGTGATCGACAGATACATGGCGAGAAGGATGATGCCGGAGAGCACGGCGATGCGGTGCCGCTTCAGCTTCCACCACATCATGTGCCATTGCGACGCCATGTAGTAGCGCTCCTGCGCCGCCGACATCTGCTCGGTCGAATAGGGGTCGAACGGCTCCGGCGAGGCGTAGTGCGGCGGCCGGTCGATGACGATGGCGATGGCGGGGCTCTCGTTCATCGCGTCACCCCGCCGGACAGGCGAATGCGCGGATCGAGCGCGGCGAGGGCGAGATCGGAGACGAACATGCCGATGACAGTGAGGGTGGCGAGGAACATGAGGAACGAGCCGGCGAGATACATGTCCTGGCTGCGCAGCGCATCGAGCAGCATCGGCCCGGTGGTCGGCAGGTTGAGCACCACCGACACCACCGCGGCGCCCGAGATGATATGCGGCAGCAGCGAGCCGATATCCGAGATGAAGGGGTTGAGCGCCATGCGCAGCGGATATTTCATCAAGGTGCGGAACGGCGAGAGGCCCTTGGCGCGCGCCGTCGTGACGTATTGCTTCTGCAGCTCGTCGAGCAGATTGGCACGCAGCCGGCGGATCATGCCGGCGGTGCCGGAGAGGCCGATGACGATGACCGGGATCCAGAGATGCGACAGCACCGAGAGCATCTTCGCCACCGACCACGGCGCGTTGAGGAAGCGCTCGTCCATCAGCCCGCCGATCGACAGGCCGAAATAGACATTGGCCAAATAAAGCAGCACGAGGGCGAGCAGAAAATTGGGCGTCGCGAGACCAAGGAAGCCGATGAAGGTCAGCGTGTGGTCGCTCCAGCTGTACTGGTGGGTCGCCGAGTAGATGCCGATCGGGAAGGCGACGATGTAGGTGAAGACGATGGTGGCGAAGGAGACGACGAAGGTGAG
>DATAQP010000342.1:0-2277 GCA_036264595.1 Allostellaceae bacterium | reverse complement strand
CGTCCGATCGCCCTCTAGAAGGCCAGGGGCGCGACTCTTTCCGGCAGCATCGGCCTCGCCCGACCGGCCATGCGGCACCTCGGACCGCCGCCGTTCATCCCGTCTCGGCCGTGGCCCAGAGCATGAAGCGGACGACGTCCTGCGGCGCGAGCTGGACGCGAAGGTCATCGATGCCGAAGCTGCGCAGATCGTCGTTGAAATCGCCAAGCCGGGGCGACAATGCGATCGCCTCGATGCCGACCGCTTCCGCGCGCTCGGTCAGGGTCACCGCAGCCGCTTCGCCGGCTCTATCGGCGTCGCGCGCGACGTAGAGCCGGCGCAGCGACAGCGGGAGCAATAGGGCTGCGAGGTGGTTGGCCGAGAGGGCGGCGACCATCGGCAAGGTGGGCAGTACGCAGCGGAGCGACAGCATGGTCTCGATGCCCTCGCCGGCGGCAAGCACGTCGTTGGCCGTACCAAATCGGACCGCGTTGCCGAGGAGCTCGCCCATCGCCCGTCGCGGCGTGTCGATCGGCGCCTTGCCGAGACGGACATGATCGAAGCCGTCGGGATCGAGCCAGGTGCGGTGTGCGCCCGTGATGCGGCCGTCGAGATCGGTGACACGGGCGATCATCGCCGGCCAGATCTCGGTCGGTGAGTCCTCGTCGGGCCGGTAATAGCAACGGGGATGAAAGCGGAGGGCGCCGTCCTCGTGCAAAGCCGTAATGCCGCGGTTGCGCAAATACGTTTCTGCGAGAGTCCGTGCAATCGGCTGGGACATGGCGAAGAGCCGCCGTGCCGCTTCCGGCGGTCCGGTCTGCGCCGGTGGGCGAGCCGGCTTCGGCGGTGGTTCGGGGTCCCTGCGAGGCAGGCTCAGGAACCGTCGAGCTTCGTCGGCGACATCGCGGAAGTCGAGAAGGCCGGAGCATTCGCGGATGACGTCCAGGAGGTCGCCATGCTCGCCGGTCGCCGCGTCGGTCCATTTGCCGGCGGCGCCGCGACCCGATTCCGGCCCCTTCAGCCGGACGAACATGGAGCGGCCGGGCGTGTTGTGCACGTCGCCGACCAGCCAGTAGCTGCCCTCGCGGCGACCGTTGGACAGATAATGGCGGCACACCGCCTCGGCCTCGCGCGCGAGACGGTGCGCCAGTTCGGAGGCATCGCGCGGCATCACGCGGCCTCCCGCTCGCCGATGCGCTCGACCGGATAGTGCTCAAGCACCTTCGCCAGGACCGCAACGCCGGCGGCATCGGTGGGGACGAACATGCGGAGCTTCCAGGAGATGATCTCGTGGAAGAGGCCATAGGCCTTCAGCCGGTCCCGCATCGTGTCGGTGAAGCCTGACAGCTCGATACGGTGCGCGCCCATGACACGGACGCGGCGGAGCTGGAGGCGCTCCGCGAGATCGAGGATGGAGCGGCCATCCGTCAGAGCGGCGAAGGCGCTTTCAGGCGTCAGCGTCGGTGCTTCGGCGGTGACCGCGCTTGCGGCCCACGCGAGAGAAACCTTTCGCCCGATGATGCGCTCGCCGGCGTTGGTCTGCAGGCGATAGACGCGCGTCGACTCGTTCGGCAGCCGCCTCCAGATCGGCAGGAGCAAGCCGGTGACGATGTGGATCGTGCTCTCGGTGAATTCCGGAACGCCGGCGATCTCGGCCTGCCAGACGGCCGCAAAGCGCGCACGATCCGCCTCGGCCCAGTGGCTTTCCGCCATCGCCTTGAGCGAAACGACATGGGATTCCATTGGGCGGATGAGCCGCACGCGCCGTTCGATCTCGCCGTCATCGAGCATCAGGCTCAGCGCCGGAACTTGCACGGCTGCGCGGCCGGACCGCTCGTTGACCAGAAGCGCGGCGCGCGGATGGGAGAGGCGATCAAGGCTTTATCCAGCGGCAGAGCCGATTGCGCTCGCGCTGCGCGATCGTCAGCAGCCGCGTCTCCGCGCTTGTCGTGGGATGCGTGTAGATCGTGTGACGATCGGTGACGGCGAAGCTCTCCGCACGCAGCGTTTCCAGGCCGAGGTCAAAGGTGCCGGATGCAACGGCGCCTTCAATGCGCGCGGTCTGCAATTGCTCGAACGCTGTGAACAGCACGTTCTGCAGGTCGATGGTGAGCGCCAGCAGCCGGTTGAGGAAGGTGGTGATCGGCGGCAGTTCGTCCTTGAGGCCGTTGGCGTCCATCAGCAAGCGGATTTTACGGGCCGTCCTCAAGGAGATCATCGTCACGGTCGCGGCCGATCGGCTGTGCCTCGTGCTGCATTGGCAGGGCGGGGATCATACGCGGCTTGAAGTGGTGAAGA
>DATAQP010000339.1:0-2270 GCA_036264595.1 Allostellaceae bacterium | reverse complement strand
GTTCTCCATGTGCTCGGCGCCGGGCTCGCGCAGCTGCACGCGCATGTCGACGAGGCCGGGGGCGAGGCAGTGTCCGGCGCAATCGACGACTGTCGCGCCCGGCGGCGTTGGGGCCGCATCGAGTGCCGCGATCTTTCCGTCGACAACGAGCAGGCTGCCGGGCGCGTCGCGCCCGCTGGCGGGATCGAGCAGGCGGGCGTTGCGGAAGAGCGTCGCGGTTTCCGTCACGGGATGGCCGGCCCGTTGCCGAGATCGCGGGTCAGCAATTCCAGGCACGCCATGCGGACGGCGACGCCCATCTCGACCTGGTGGCGGATGACGCTGCGGTCGATATCGTCGGCGACCTCGCTGTCGATCTCGACGCCGCGATTCATCGGGCCGGGATGCATGATGAGCGCGTCCGGCTTGGCGACGGCGAGCTTGTCGTAGTCGAGGCCGAAGAAGTGGAAATATTCCCGCGTCGACGGCACGAAGCTGCCATGCATGCGCTCGGTCTGCAGGCGCAGCATCATGACGATGTCGACGTCCTTGAGGCCGCGCTTCATGTCGTGGAAGACCTCGACGCCGAGCCGCTCCGCCTCGGCGGGAAGCAGCGTGCGCGGCGCGACGAGGCGGACGCGCGCCCCCATGATGTTGAGCAGCTGGATGTTCGAGCGCGCCACCCGGCTGTGCAATATGTCGCCGCAGATAGCGACGACGAGGCCGCTCAGGCCGCCCTTGCGCCGGCGGATGGTGAGCGCGTCGAGCAGCGCCTGGGTCGGATGCTCGTGGCTGCCGTCACCGGCGTTGATGACAGCGCAATTGACCTTCTCGGAGAGCAACTGGACGGCGCCCGATTCGGGATGGCGCACGACCAGCACGTCGGGGTGCATGGCGTTGAGCGTCATCGCCGTGTCGATCATCGTCTCGCCCTTCTTGATCGAGCTGCCGCTGACCGACATGTTGATGACGTCGGCGCCGAGTCGCTTGCCGGCGAGCTCGAACGATGTGCGCGTGCGCGTCGAATTCTCGAAGAAGAGGTTGATGATCGTCCGCCCGCGCATCACCGCGCGCTTCTTGTCGGCCTGGCGGTTGGGCTCGACGTGACCCTCGGCGATATCGAGGATGGTGGTGATCTCGTCCGGCGAAAACCCCTCGATTCCCAGAAGATGACGGTGTCGAAAGGGGATCGTCGCGGAATCGAAAGCCATCGGACGCGGAATATAGGGAGGCGGGGGGTAGGCCGCAAGACCACCCTCGGTGTGACCGATGGGGCCGAAAAAAAGACCTTTGGATTACAGATATATAGCAGATCGTTCTTAATCGACTGCTGGAATGTCGGATTGATGTCCGCTCGGTGGCGGATTCCGGCATTTTCCGCGACTCGCCGCCGCCTCTCACGCCGCCGGGACGATCCAGCCGTCGACGAGCGCCAGCCGGACCGGCTTGCCGGCGGGAAAATCGGCGTCGGCAGGGGCGCTCATCAGCAGCAGCGAATCCGGCTGGCCCTCGGCAACGAGTTCGACGGCGTTGGCGCCGCCCTGGTAGAGCGTGCGCTTGACCGTCGCCGCGAAGCCCGGCTCGTTGGCGGCGGCGACACGCAGATCCTCGGGCCTGAGGCAGAGCAGCGCGGTGCCGCTCTGCTGGTCGGCGCGGCAGCGCGCCAACGCCGGATAGCCGAGCAGGCTGATCGGCGCGCGGCCCTCCTGCGCCGCGCTGGTGACGCGCACGGCCGCCAGCCCGCCCTTGCCGACGAAGCGCGCCACCATCGCCGTCGCCGGCTCGCGGTAGAGCGTCGCCGGCGGCGCGATCTGGACGATGCGCCCCGCCGCCATGACGGCGATGCGGTCGGCGAGGGCCATCGCCTCGTTCTGGTCATGGGTGATGTAGAGCATGCCGGCGCCGCTGTCGGCGTGGAAATCGGCGAAGGCGTCCTGCAGGCTGGTGCGGAGATGGACGTCGAGGCTGGCGAGCGGCTCGTCGAGCAGGACCAGCTTCGCCTGCATGACGAGGCAGCGCGCCAGGGCGACGCGCTGGCGCTGCCCACCCGAGAGCTTGGAGGGGCTCCGCCCCTCGAAACCGGCGAGGCCGACGCGAGCCAGCGCCTCGCTCGCACGGCGCGTCTGCTCGGCGCGCGAGACGCCGCGCACTTCGAGCGGATAGGCGACGTTGCGCGTGACATCCATATGCGGCCACAACGCATAATTCTGGAAGACGATGCCCATGCCACGCCGTTCGGCCGGCAGATGGTAGTCTGGCGCCGAGAGCAGCGTGCCGTCGAGGGTGATGCG
>DATAQP010000309.1:0-4055 GCA_036264595.1 Allostellaceae bacterium | reverse complement strand
CTATTTCGCCGAGGGCGCCGACACGCTCGCCGTCAACATGGTCGAGGCGCGGCCGACGATCATGACCGCGGTGCCGCGGCTCTACGAGACGATGCATCAGCGCATCCTGCGCGGCATGGAGCGGCAGAGCGGCTTTCGCAGCAAGCTGTTCGCGCGCGCCCTCGCCCTCGGGGGAAAGCGCTACGACGATCCGCGCAGCCTCACGCTCTGGGAGCGTGTCGTCGATTTCGTGCTCGATCGGCTGGTGCGCGACAAGGTGCGCGCCCGTTTCGGCGGCCGGCTGAAGGCGCTGGTCTCGGGAGGCGCCCCGCTCAACCCCGAGATCGGCCGCTTCTTCATCGCGCTCGGTCTCAATCTCATGCAGGGCTACGGCCAGACCGAGGCGGCGCCGGTGATCTGCTGCAACCCTGCGGGCCGCGTCAAGATCGACACGGTCGGACCGCCGCTTGCCGATGTCGAGGTGCGCATCGCCGAGGACGGCGAGATACTGGTGCGCGGCGAGCTCATCATGAAGGGGTATTGGAACGATCCCGAGGCGACGGCACGCACCCTGCTCGACGGCTGGCTGCATACCGGCGATATTGGCCGGTTCGACGCCGATGGCTATCTCAAGATCACCGACCGCAAGCGCGACTTCATCAAGAATTCCGGCGGCGACATGATCTCGCCGGCGCGCGTCGAGGGCTATATGACGCTCGAGCGCGAGATCGCCCAGGTGATGGTCTATGGCGACCGCCGCCCCTATCTCGTCGCCGTCATCGTGCCGGACGGGGATTTTCTCGCCGCCTTCGCCAAGGAGCACGGGCGCGACGGCAGCGACCTCGCCACGCTCGCCGGCGACAGCGAGCTCCACAAGGTGGTCGGCGCCGCCGTGGCACGGGTCAATCGGGGATTGGCGCCGGTCGAGCGTGTCCGCCGCTTCACCATCGCCAGCGAGGCCTTCACCACGGCCAACGGCCAGATGACGCCGACGCTCAAGATCAAGCGCCATGCCATCCGTGCCGCCTATGGCAGCGCGCTGCTCGCGCTTTACGAGACCAAGGCCGCAGTACCCTGATAATCTGCCGCCCATCGCAAGCGGAGGAATCGATGAAGAGCTACGATGTCGCCGAATGCGGCGCCCCCCTCAAGCTGTTCGAGCGCCCGACCCCGAAACCGACCGGCAGCGAGGTGCTGCTGCGCGTCCTCGCCGCGGGCGTCTGCCACAGCGACATCCATATCTGGGAAGGCCATTACGATCTCGGCGGCGGCAAGAAGCTCAAGCTGACCGAGCGCGGCGTCAAGCTGCCGCTGACCATGGGCCACGAGACGGTCGGCGAGGTCATCGCGCTGGGCCCGGAGGCACCCACTGTCGGCCCAGGCGGCGTTAAGATCGGCGACAAGCGCCTGGTCTTCCCCTGGCTCGGCTGCGGCAGCTGCGCCGTGTGCCAGCGCGGCGAGGAGCAGCTCTGCCTCGCGCCGCGTTTCCTCGGCGTCTTCCGGAATGGCGGCTATGCCGATCACATCGTGGTGCCGCATGCGCGCTACCTCCTCGACATCGGCAATCTGAAGCCGGTCGAGGCGGCACCCTATGCGTGCTCCGGCCTCACCGCCTTCGGCGCGTTGAAGCGCATCGGTCCGGTGCTCAAGGACGAGCCGGTCGTCGTCATCGGCGCCGGCGGACTCGGCCTGATGTGCCTCGGCCTGCTCAAGGCGATGGGCGGCAAGGGCGCCATCGTCGTCGATACCGATCCGGGCAAGCGGGCGGCGGCGCTCAAGGCCGGCGCCCTCGCCGCGATCGACGGCGCCGCGCCGGACGCGGCCAAGCAACTGAGTGCGGCGGCGCCGAGCGGCGTCTGGGCGGTGATCGATTTCGTCGGCGCCACCAGCACCGCGAAGCTCGCGGTCGACGGCCTCACCAAAGGCGGCAAGCTCGTCATTGTCGGCCTGTTCGGCGGCGACATCACCCTGCCGCTGCCCTTCATCCCGATGCGCGCGATGACGATCCAAGGCTCCTATGTCGGCAGCCTGGCCGAAGCCAAGGAGCTTCTCGATCTGGTCAAGCGCACCCGCCCGCCCTCGATCCCGATCACCACCCATGCGCTCGACGCCGCCGACGCGACGCTGCAGGCGCTGCGCGCCGGCAAGGTGATCGGCCGCGCCGTGCTGACGCCGTAGCGACGCCTATTTCAGCGTCACGCGATGGCTGTGGGTGCGGCCATCGCTGATGGTGATCTGGGTGAAGCCCATCAGCCGGGCGAGGTCGTAGAACGTCAAGGTGTCCTCGAGATCGGCGTCGCGCAGCAGCGGGGTCAGCCGGGCGAGCGACGACAGCGCCGCGAGCAGGGCGCGGGCCCGGTAGATCGTGCCGAGCGTCTGATCGTCGAGTCCGACGATGATGAGTTTCTCGGCCTCATCGCCCTTGGCGAAGACGACATAGCGCGGCGCGTAGGTGGCCGCACCCTGCTGCTGAGTCGTCGCCGAGACGAAGAGCAGCCGCTCGTGGCGATCCATTTTCGGCAGCGGCTTGGTGCGCGCCTTATAGACCTCGCGCGTGGTGATCTTCGGATAGTAATAGCCTTCGTGGCGGCTTTCCGCCGCGTTGGACACGGCCGGCTCCCCGCCGGTCGCAGCCGAGGCCACGGCCGGCACCAGCACGAGCAGCGCTATCAGCAATACGCGATGCAGCATCCCCCAACCTCCCTGAACCGGCTCGCTGTCCGGCCCGCCCTTATAACGCGCGTGGCGCGGGTCGGCCAGATGGCCGCGCTGCCGGCATCGGGCGGGCTCAGGCGGAGAGCCCGGCGAGGCGCGCGCTTTCCTCCCAGAGACGGTGCGCCGCCGCGCCGTCCTGCGCCGCCGGCGAGGGTTGCGCCTGGCGCGACTTGATGAAGTAGCGGCCGCTCACCGTCGCGACCTCGGGCGCGCTGGCGAGATGAACGATGGTGCGCGCGCCCTCTTGCGGCGAGATCGCAATGAAGCGTTTGGCGAGGCCGAGCAGCACGCGAGTCGCCAGCCCATTGCCGGAATCGCCGAAGCGCGTCGCGACGAAACCTGGGTGCAGGCAATTGACGGTGACGCCGCCGGCGCCCAGCCGGCGGGCGAATTCCGCGGTGAACAGGATGTTGGCGAGCTTGGAGCGGCGATAGGCCGGCCAACCCTTGGCGCCGCGCCGTCCCGTGAGATCGGAGAAGTCCGGCGTCGCGCCGCGATGCGCCTCGGAGGCGACGTTGACGATACGCGCCGCACCGGCTTCCTGCAGGCGCGGCAGCAGCAGGTTGGCGAGGACGAAATAGCTCATATGGTTGAGCGCGAAGGTGCGCTCCCAGCCGTCTTCGGTCAGCGCATGGCGATCGAAGAACGCCCCGGCATTGTTGATTAGGACGTCGATCCGCCCCGCCGTCGCCAGGAGATCGGCGGCGAGCCGGCGCAATTCGGCGAGGCGCGAGAGATCGGCCAGGCGGAATGCCACCTCCGCCCCTTTCACCCGCCCGACGATGCGTCGGCGCGCGGCATCGGCACGCCGCTCGTCGCGCCCGACCAGAATGAGCGAGGCGCCGCGTCGCGCCAGCTCCTCGGCCGCTTCGAGGCCGATGCCCGACGTCGCGCCGGTGATGAGACACGTCTTGCCGCGCATGGCTTCCCTCCGCTTGAACCAGGCAATCCACCGCACCATCGCGCGATTCTGCGCGAACGCCAAGGCGGCGATGATTGCGGCAGCTGCCTTCCGAGGGGGCTATAAGCCCCGCCTTTTTCGCAGTAGTCTGGGCTATTATGGCACGCGCGGGGGGAAATCGCCGGCGCCGGGCGCCAGCGAACATTTGGGGGATACCGATGAGCATGCGAAAGATTTTCTGGATGTTGACACTGGCATCGACGGTGCTGGGCGGGCTTCATTTCGGCTACTGGGTGGTGTTCGCCGTCAACTTCACCCAGCTGACCGCGCAAACCCTGGTGTCGCTCGGCATCGTGCTCATCCCCTTCGTCTTCACCTGCTGCCTCGAAGGCATGCGGCACGTCGACGTTCAGCGCGTCCGCATCGTCGGCAACGAGCGGCCGGCCGTCGGCACCGAGCG
>DATAQP010000298.1:0-9417 GCA_036264595.1 Allostellaceae bacterium | reverse complement strand
GTGGCTCGCTGAACAAATCCATCTTCACGCGTGAGAGCCTGATCGGCATGCTCGAGCGGCTCGGCGTCAATGCGCGCGACACCAGCTTGCGCACCAACAACGTCGCCGCCGTCATGGTGACGGCAAACCTACCCGCCTTCGCCCGCCAGGGCAGCAAGCTCGACGTCACCGTCTCGACCCTCGGCGATGCCAAGAGCCTGCTCGGCGGCACCTTGCTGGTCACCCCGATGCTGGGCGCCGATGGCGAGGTCTATGCCGTAGCGCAAGGCTCGGTGCAGAGCGGTTTCGTCACCAAGGGCCAAGCCGCCTCGTTCACCAAGGGCGTGCCGACCGCCGGGCGAGTCTCGAACGGCGCCATCGTCGAGCGCGAGATCGCCTTCGAGATGGCCAGCATGCAGACCGTCAACATCATGCTCCGCAATCCCGACCTGACCACGGCGCGGCGCATTGCCCAGGTCATCAACGCCTTCCTCCATACGCCTGCGGCACGTCCGCTCGACCCGTCGACCGTCCTGCTGACGATACCGAACGGAATGACCAACGGCGTCGTCAGCCTGATCACCGATATCGAGCAGCTGCGCGTCGAGCCCGACCAGGTCGCCCGCGTCGTCATCGACGAGCAGAACGGCGTCATCGTCATGGGCGAGAATGTCCGCATCAGCACCGTGGCGATCGCCCAGGGCAACCTTACCGTCAAGGTCACCGAGACGCCGCAAGTCTCCCAGCCCAACCCCTTCTCGCCGACCGGTCTCGCCGCGCCGGCGCCGTTCATCGACCCGAATTCCGGCCTGCCGCTCGGCAACGGCGCGGACGGCACCCAATTCGCCCCGGGCGGCGGGGGCCAGACCGTCGTCGTGCCACGCACCACGATCTCGGTCGACGAGCAGTCCGACCGCCGCCTCGCCGTGCTGCCGGAAGGCGTCAGCCTGCAGCAGCTCGTCAACAGCCTCAACGCCCTCGGCGTCGGCCCGCGCGACATGATCAGCATTCTGCAGGCGATCAAGGCGTCCGGCGCGCTGCAGGCCGAGATCGAGGTGATGTGATGACGCCCGCCCCCGACCTCACCGCGACGCTGCAGACCGCGTCGGCCAAGGCGACCCCGAAACCGAGCGCGGCGCGCGGCGACGTCGCCGGGGCGCGCAAGACAGCCGAGGATTTCGCCGCGTTCTTCTTCTCGCAGAGCCTCGAGAGCGTCTTCAGCAACATGGGTTCCGACAAGATGTTCGGCGGCGGCTCGGGCGAGGAGGTCTACAAATCCCTGCTCACCCAGGAATACGGCAAGGTGATGGCGCGCTCCGCCGGCGCCGGGCTCACCGAAACGGTGCAGCGAGAGATTCTTCGACTTCAGGAGATGGCATGACGCAGCTACCCGCCCCACGAGCGCCGATGCCGGCGCAAGATGAGATCCCCCCGGCCGAAGCGCTGGTCCGCTCGATCGGCGGCCTGGCGGTGCGGCTGAGCGAGGTGATGAGCAAGGAGACCGCCCTGCTCAACGCCGGACGCACGTCGGACATCGCAATGCTGCAACCGATCAAGGCCGATCTGGCACGCGCCTATGCCGGGCGCTGGGCCCAGCTCAAGGCGGCCCGCGCCGAGCTCGCCGGCCTTGTCCCGAACCTTACGGAGGCGCTGCGTCAGCAGGTCGCCCGGATGACCGAAGCGGCGATCGAGAACGAGAAGACGCTGCGCCGGGTGCAGCGCGCCGCCGACCGCGTTCTCGCCATCATCGCCCAGACCGTCCGCGAGCAGCGCACGGCGTCGACCGGCTATACCAGGGACAACCTCGCGACGCGGCACGTGCCGGGCACGCTCGGCTTCGCCCTCGACCGCCGCTTTTGAGCGCGACTGGACGAGACGAACCGCGGCGGCAGGCGATCACGCTTGCAGTTCTTGAAGAATTAGTTTACGGTTTTACTCTACGATAGGTCGATGATTATAGGGTTAAGTTTGCGTTAACTTGATACGGAAATAATACGGTCAGTAACAATGGTCAGCACGATCGGCGTTCCCATTGTCGATTACTCTCTGGCGGTTAAAAACCAGGCCAACCTCATGGCCCAGTTCCAGAAATGGCCGAGCTATGCCCAATCGGTAACTTATTACCGCGACAACATCACCAGGGTGACGTCGGTCGACGATCTCCTCAACAACCGCAAGCTGCTCACCGTCGCGCTTTCCGCCTTCCAGCTCGAAGGGTCGATCGATCAAAAGGGCATCCTGCGCAAGCTCCTGACCCAGGACCCGACAGCCACCGGCTCGCTCGCGCAGCAGCTCCTCGATCCGCGCTACAAGCAGTTCGCTCAAGCCTTCGCCGGATTGCGCTCCGACGGCGGTACCAGCCTTCAGAACCCGTCCAACATCAACACCGTCCTCGCCGGCTATCAGGCCAACGAATACGCCAAATGGGTGAGCAACAACTTCAACGACCCGACGATCCGTCAGGCGCTGTTCTTTCAGCAGACGGTGCAGGACACGATCGACATCTCGAGCACCGGCCAGCTGTTCTCGCAGTACCAGCAGGCGTCCGACGTGCAGCAGGCGGTCAGCGCCTATAAGAGCGGCATCAGCCAGGTGAATTCGGTCACCGACCTGCTCAACAACCCCAAGGTCCTCAACGTCGCGCTTGCCGCCTTCAACATCGACCCCAGCACGGTGACGCCCGATACGCTGCGCCGCCTGCTCACCGAGCCGACGACGAGCCCTACCACCAATCCGACGGCGCCATCGCTCGCCACCGATCCGCTGGCGACGGGGGATCTGCGTCTGGCGCAGTTCGCCTATACGTTCAACTCGCTCGCCAGCGGTAGCGGCACCACCGTGCAGGCCTCGAGCGCAGTCAACGACATCATCACCCGCTATCAGCGCAACCAGTTTGCCAAAACGCTCGCCGCCAACGACACGACGACGAACACGATCGATTTCGGCACGTCCGGCTCCAACTCGATCAACGCCCTGCTCGGCGATTTCCAGACCAAGACCGGTATCGCGCAGACGGTCGGCTACTATCAGAACAAGATCGGCAACGTCACCTCGGTCGACGGCCTGCTCGGCGATCCGCAGCTTCTCAACGTCGCCCTCGGCGCCTTCAACATCGATCCGACAAAGGTGTCAACCGCGGTCATCCGTCAGCTCCTCACCAACGATCCCAAGGCAACCGCCGATATCCAGGCGCAGGCCACCACCCTGCTGCAAAACGACCCGGATATCGCCCGCTTCGTGAAGACCTACAGTGCGCTGAGCACGAATGGCGGTGGCGGCTTTACCCAGGTCGGCAGCCTCTACAAGCAATTCCAGCAACAGAGCAGCGTGCAGACCGCGATCAGCCATTACCAAAGCACCATCGGCTCGGTGCACACCGTTGCCGCCCTGACCGGCGACTCGCGGCTGCTCTCGGTTGCCCTGACCGCCTTCGGTCTCGACCCGAGCAAGGTGTCAGCCAGCACGGTCAATACCCTTCTCACCGAATCGCCGGCGGCGCAGGCCGCCGATCCGCTGGTGACGACGGATGCGCGCTTCAAGCAGTTCATCCAGGCCTTCGGCTCGCTGAACACCGATAAGGGCGCCGCCATCGGCGCGCCGACCAGCATCGGCGCCATCGTCAACGCCTATCAGAGCAACGCCTTCGCGCAAACGCTCGCGGCCAACAACCCGGCGACCACGGCGGTAATTTTCACCGACGGCTCGACGACGATCAACAAGCTGTTCTCGGATTACGCCGCCAACTCTGGTGTGACGCAGCCGATCACCTATTACCAGAACAACATCGGCAACGTGACCTCGGTCGCCGGTCTCGTCGCCGATCCGAAGCTGCTGACCGTGGCGCTCGGCGCCTTCCATCTCGATCCGGGAACGCTGACGGCCAGCGCGGTCACCGACCTTCTCAGCAGCACCCCGAGCGCGGCGGCCACCGCCCTGACGCAGCAGAACCCGGACGTCGCCGCTTTCGTCGCCGCCTTCAACTCGCTGAATTCCGATAACGGCGTCCACACCAGCAGCGCCGCGAGCATCACGGCGATAACCGCCAGCTACATGACCGCCCAATTCAAGCAATCGGTCGAGGCGAAGACCGAGGCGGTGGTCGCCAATCCGAGCCTCGCCGCAGCGGCGCCGGCGATCGGCAATGCCAGCAGCATCGCCACGGTCACCAGCGCCTTCCAGGCCAACCAGTTCAAGCAGTCCCTCGTTGCCTCGGTTCAGACCCTGGCGGCGTCGGCGAGCGCCGGCAGCATCTCGACGCTGCAGATCCTCAGCAATGCCACGCTCGCCGCGGTGACACGCGGCGCCCTCGGCCTGCCCGACGCGGTCGGCGCGCTGTCGGTTCCCCAGCAGCAGACTGCGATGACGAATGCCGGGTTCGATCCGTCCAAGCTGACCGATCCGACGTTCCTCGGGCAATTCATCAACCGCTTCCTGGCCAATGCCGGGCTGGCGCAATCGAATTCCAGCACCGACCCCATGGCGGCACTGTTCCAGGCGGGAAGCAACGGCTATACCATCCCCGATCCGAGCACGCCGCCGGCCGGCGTCGATCTCTCCTTCATCACCGGCAATAGCTCCGGCGGCAGCGTCCTCGACCTCTTCGCCTGACGCGCGTCGAGCCGTTCGAAGAACTTCGCGAATATCGTAAGCGAAGCCATGCGACGAATCTTTCGCCGCTGACGCGGCGGCAGGTTTTGCCGGGCACGGCAGGCTTTGCCCGCGCCGGCCGACGATTCCGGCGCAAAATGTCGATGGGATAAGGCCGCAACACGGCTCGGCGGCTTGGCATGATTCTCGCACCATGCTTCAGCAGCGCGTTCTTTTCACGAATCGCGCGGTTGAGGCAGAGAGCAAGTATCGATGGCCAAGACGGCACTCGGTTGGCAGATCCCGGCGATGGTGCGGGAGGCCACCGGACATCTCGAGGCGGGTCGGCAGATCGAGGCGCTGGCGCTCTACGAGCGGGCCCTCGCGGCGTCGCCGCGCGACGCCGGCACCCTCTTCGCCTTTGGCAGTCTTGCGCTTCGACTGGGCGACGCCGCCCGCGCCGCCACCTATCTTCGCCAGGCGGTCAAGCGAAGCCGCAACAACCCAACCTATCACCTCCAGCTCGGCAACGCTTTTCTCGCGCTCGGCCGTCTCGATGACGCCGCCGCCGCGGTGCGGCGGGCCATCGAAGGCGCGCCGGATCTCGCCGAAGCCCATTGCAATCTCGGCTGCATCCTGGTGCGCCAGGGCGACGCCGCCGCCGCCATCCCGCATCTCGAGCGCGCCGTCGCCATCGACCCGCGCCTCGCCATGGCGCATCAGAACCTCGGTTCCGCGCTGTTCCGCCAGGGTCGCATCAGCGACGCCTGCGGCAACTTCGGCCACGCCATCGCCAGCGATCCCAACCTGGCGCCGGCCTATGCCGGCTTCCTCATGTGTCTCCATTTCCTGCCGGATGTCGGCTATGGCCTTATCGCCGATACGGCGCGGCGCTGGTCGCGCCTGCTGCCGCGCCCGACGCAATACCCCGCCCCCGCCAATACCACGGTGCCCGACCGCCGGCTGCGCATCGGCTATGTCTCGGCGGATTACCGCAATCATGCCGTCGCGCATTTCCTCGAGAACGTCTTCGCCGCCCACGATCGCTCGGCGATCGAGCTGATCTGCTACAGCAACACGCGCGACGAGGACGCCACGACGCTGCGGTTCAAATCCCTGGTCGACGGCTGGCGTTCGATCGTCGCCCTCGACGATGCCGCCGCGGCCGCCCTCATCCGCGCCGACGGCATCGACATACTGGTCGACCTCTCGGGCCACACCGAAGGCGAGCGGCTCGCGGTCTTCGCCAGCAAGCCGGCGCCGATCCAATGCACCTGGCTCGGCTACTACGCGACGACCGGGCTGCCGGAGATCGACTACATCATCGCCGATCGTCTCGTCCTGCCCGCCGAGCACGAGGCACTCTACAGCGAGAAGCCATACCGGTTGCCCGACAGCTATCTCTGCTTCACGCCGCCCAACCTGCCGGTCGCGGTGAACGAGCTGCCCGCGCTGCGCAACGGCTACATCACCTTCGGCAGCTGCAACAACGTGCTGAAGCTCAACAAGCGGGTCATCGATCTGTGGAGCCAGCTGCTCCTCGCCATTCCGCAGGCCCGCCTCGTCCTACGTCATGGATTCCTCAGCGTTGCCGCGGTACGCGAGGAGATCGCCCGGCAATTCGCCGATTCCGGGCTCGCCGCCGACTGCCTCGACCTGCGCCCGGGCACCGACCGCGCCGGGTTGCTCGCCACCTACAACGACATCGACATCGCGCTCGACCCCTTCCCCTATGGCGGCGGCACGACGACGGTGGAGGCGCTGTGGATGGGCGTCCCAGTGATCAACCTGCACGGCGACCGGTTCTGCGGCCGGGTCAGCGAAAGCATGCTGACGACCGTCGGCCTGCCCGGCCTCGTCGCGCCGGACGCCGCCGCCTATGTCGCGACGGCCAGCGCACTGGCGGCTGATCTCGCAAGCCTCGCCGCGCTGCGCGGCCAGTTGCGCGCGATGGTCGTCGGCTCGCCGCTCTGCGACGCCGATCGTTTCACCCGAAATCTCGAAAGCGCCTACCGCTCGATGTGGCGGCGCTGGTGCGCAAGCAAGGAGCAAGCCGCATGAGCAGCGACGCTAGGGATATCCTGCATGAGGCGACCTGCCCGGCCTGCGGCCATCACGTCGCGGTGACCTTCTTTACCGGACGGCAGCCGCTGGCGACCATCGCCTGGCCGGCGAGCGCGCAGGAAGCGCAGACGATGCCGCTGCTGCCGCTCGATTTCATGCGCTGCGTCGATTGCGGCCACGTCTTCAACACCGCCTTCGACTATGCCGCGGTGCCCTATTCGCAGAAGCCCAATCTGATGTTCAACAGGGGTGCCCTGTGGTCGGGCTTCATCGCCGGCTTGCGCGGCAATTTGATCAAGCGCCTGCCGGAGCGGCCGGTCGTCGTCGAGATCGGCCATGGCGACGGCAGCTTCCTCGCGGCGCTCGCCACCGAGCGGCCGAACGGCCGCTATTTCGGCTTCGATCCGAACGGCGCCTCTGTCGGCGCCGGTCCCGTCACACTGCGCGCCGAGCTCTTCGAGCCCAGCCGCCACCTCGCCGAGCTCACGCCCGATCTCATCATCACCCGCCATGTGCTGGAGCATCTCGCCAATCCGCTCGGCTTCCTGCAGCGCCTGTCATTCGCCGCCGCGCAGAGCGGGACCGGATGTCTCATCTATCTCGAGGTTCCCTGCATCGACCGCGTCATCGAGACGGGCCGCACGGTTGATCTCTATTACGAGCACAACTCGCAATTCACCACCAACTCCTTCACCCGTATGCTGGGGCGCTGCGCCTCGCGGGTCGAGGAGATCGGCCACGGCTATGACGGCGAGGTCGTCTTCGGCCTCGCGCGCATCGGCGGCTCGCTCGGGCAGGTCGCCATCGCCGCCGAGGCGACGCTCTACGGCGACGCGGCACGGCGCGCCGAGCGCGTCATCCGCCATCAGCTCGCCGCGCTCCACGCCGCCGCGCAGCCGATGGCGATCTGGGGCGGCACCGGCAAATCGGCGGCCTTCATGAACCGCTATGGCGTCGACGCCGTGCGCTTCCCGATCGTCGTCGATTCGGATCCAGCGAAGGCCGGCACCTTCGTACCGGGAACCGGTCAGGAGATCCGCCGCCGCGACTGGCTGCTCGCCTATCCCGTGCACACCATCATCATCCCGCCGCAATGGCGCGCCGCGGACATCGTCGCCGAGATGGACGAGGCCGGCATCACCGCCCGTCACGTCGCCATCGAGCATAACGGCCGGCTGATCGACTATTTCAATGACAGCCATCCCTACCGACACACGTCGCGCCCCGAGCGCTGGCAGGGCGGCGCCGTGGCGCCGCTCGTCCGCCGCGTTCGCGCCTAGACCTTCACTGACAGGAAGCCTCGCCATGGATACCGCGACGATTGAAGTGCCCGAGATACTCTCGCCCGCACTCCCGTCCTATCAGCTCGCCACCGCGCGGCGAGCGCCGGCGACCGGCGGTCACGGCGCCAGCGATCCGCAATTCAAGTTTCAGCTCGGCAATCTGCTCTTCGCACAAGGCGAGGTCGTCGAGGCCGCAACGCTGTTCTCCGAGGTTATCGCCGTCCGTCCCGACTTCGCCGCGGCCCACAACAATTTGGGCAACGCGTTGAGCAAGCTCGGCCAGACGGCGGTCGCGGCGGAGCACTACCGGCGCGCCGTCGCGCTCGCCCCGACGATGGCAGAGGCGCACAACAATCTAGGTTGCGCCCTGTTCCTGCTCGGCCAGCTCGGCCCGGCGATCACCCATTACAGAGAAGCGATCAGCCTGAACGCCCGCGCACCCGCCCCCTACACCAACCTCGTTCTCGCGCTGCACTACGTTCCCGGCGTCACCAGCGCGCTGATCGGCGAGACGACGCGGCGTTGGGCGGACTCGCTGCCACGCCGGCTGACCCGGTTGTCGCTCCCGACCGACAAGGATCTGTCCCGACCGCTGCGCATCGGCTACGTCTCCAGTGATTTTCGCAACCATCCGGTCGCCTATTTCATCGAGAACATCCTCACGGCCCATGACCGTGAAGCGGTCGAGGTCTTCTGCTATTGCAATGCCGCGGTCGGCGACGCGACGACCACACGGATCGCCGAGGCCGCCGATCACTGGCGCGATATCTCGCCGCTCGCCGATCACGATGCGGCGCGCCGCATCGCCGAGGATGGGATCGACATCCTGGTCGATCTCTCCGGCCACACTGCCGGCAACCGGCTCACGTTGTTCGCGCGCAAGCCGGCACCGATCCAATGCACGTGGCTCGGTTATGTCGGGACCACCGGCCTCAGCGAGATCGACTACATCATCGCCGATCGCTTCGTCATTCCGCCGCAGGATGACGATCTCTATTGCGAGGAGCCGTATCGGCTGCCCAACAGCTACCTCTGCTTCACGCCGCCGAACGAGGACGTCGCCGTCGGGCCGGCGCCGATTCTGGGCGCCGGCGCGCCGACCTTCGGCTGCTTCAACAATCTGCTGAAGATCAACGGCGCAGTGGTCGATCTGTGGAGCTCGCTCCTCGCGGCGGTGCCACGCTCGCGCCTCTATCTCAAGACCGCCCAGCTCGACGATGACGCGGTACGTCACGGCATCGCGAGCGAGTTCGCCGCGCGCGGCATCGCCGGCGACCGGTTGCGCCTGGCCGGCGGCTCGCCCCGCCAAGAGCTGCTCGCCGCCTATAACGACGTCGACATTGCGCTCGATCCCTTCCCCTTCGGCGGCGGCACGACGACGCTCGAGGCGTTGTGGATGGGAGTTCCGACGATCACGCTGCGCGGCGACCGCTTCGTCGGTCGCGTCGGCGAAAGCGTCTTGACCACGCTCGGCCTCGCCGAGCTGGTCGCCGGTAACCCGTCG
>DATAQP010000209.1:0-3179 GCA_036264595.1 Allostellaceae bacterium | reverse complement strand
CGACGTCAACTACCTCTTCGCACCGGAAGAGCCGGCGTAGGGCGGTTCTTCATCGCAGCGGCGTCATTGCGAGGAGCAACGCGACGAAACAATCCATGCCGCCGGATGAAGTGGATTGCTTCGCTGCGCTCGCAATGACGGAAATCGGTTCCGATATCAGGACGCACCGCGCGCCAGCGTCTCGGCGCGTTCGGCGAGGCTGAGCCAGCGCTCCTCCGCCCCCTCGAGCGCGGCGATCACCTCGCGATGGCGCTGGCTCGCCGCCTCGAAGCCGGCGCGGTCCCTCGGATAGAAGGCGGGATCGGCGAGCGAGGCCTCGAGCGTTGCCTTCTCGGCCTCGAGTGCGGCGATCGTGCCGGGTAGGCTGTCGAGCTCGCGCCGCTCCTTGAAGCTCATGCGCTCGGGCGACGATCCCGCCGCCCGCGCGCCCGGTTTCGCCGCCGCCTTGATCGCGGGCTTGGCCGCCCCAGGCCGAACACCGGGCGGCGGACGGCGCTGGCGCAGATAGTCGCTATAGCCGCCGACATATTCGTCGATCACGCCATTGCCCTCGACGACGATCACCCCTGTCACCAGCCGGTCGAGGAAGTCGCGATCGTGGCTGACCAGCAGCAGCGTGCCGTCGTAATCGGCGAGCAGCTCCTCCAGCAGATCGAGCGTCTCGATGTCGAGATCGTTGGTCGGCTCGTCGAGAATCAGCAGGTTCGAGGGCTGCGCCAGCACCTTGGCGAGCAGCAGCCGGTTGCGCTCGCCGCCCGACAGGGTCGAGACCTTGGCCTTGAACTGGCGATCCTCGAACAGGAAATCCTTGAGATACGAGGCGACGTGGCGCGGCCGCTCCTGCACGAAGACGGTGTCGCCGTCCCCGGCCAGGGTGGTCCAGGGGGAGGCGTCGGGATCGAGCGCGATGCGGCGCTGGTCGAAGATCGCCGGCTTGAGATTGGCACCCTGCCGCACGCTGCCGCTATCGGGCGGGATCGCGCCGGTCATGATGCCGAGCAGCGTCGACTTGCCGGCGCCGTTGCGGCCGATCAGTCCGACGCGGTCGCCGCGCAGCACACGGGTCGAGAAATCGCGCGCGACGACGATCTCGCCCCCATCGGTGCCCCCGTCATCGCCCCCACCGGCGGCGGGGAATGATTTGGCGACATGGGCGAGCTCGACGACGAGCCGGCCGCCGGCTTCGGCCGCTGCGCTGCCGAGCTTGGCCTGCCGCACGGCGACGCGCCGGGCGCGCTCGCCGCGCATCTCGGCGAGGCGGCGAACGCGGCCCTGGTTGCGGCGGCGGCGCGCCGAGATGCCTTCGCGCAGCCACAGCGTCTCGCTGGCGATGCGCTTGTCGGCGCGCGCCTGCTCGGCCGCCTCGGCGGCGATGATCTCCTCCGACCAGGCATCGAAACTAGCATAGCCCTCGTCATGCTCGCGCAGCCTGCCGCGGTCGAGCCACAGCGTACGGCGCGACAGCCGCGTCAGGAAGGCGCGGTCATGGCTGATCATCAGCATGCCGCCGCCATAGGCGGCGAGATGCTCCTCGAGCCACTCGATCGCCGGCAGATCGAGATGGTTGGTCGGCTCGTCGAGCAGCAAGATGTCGGGTGCGCCGACCAGCGCGCGGGCGAGGCTGACGCGGCGACCCTCGCCGCCGGAGAGATTGGTGAGCTGCCGCGCCGGCTTCACGCCGACCGCGTCGAGCATTGCCTCGACGAGATGGCTGGTCTCGTCGCCGGACGTCGCCGGCAGCGCCTGCGCGACGAAGGCGGCAGCGGTCAGGGTAGGGTCGAAGACCGGCTCCTGCGGCATGTAGGCGACGCGGCTGCCGGGCTGCTGGAAGCGCGCGCCGGAATCGATATCGATCAGCCCGGCCAGCGCCTTCAGCAGGGTCGATTTGCCGCCGCCATTGCGCCCGACCAGGCAGGCGCGGTCGCCCTTGCCGAGCGCGACCGAGATGTCGGCGAAAGTCGGCCGTCCGCCGAAGGTGACGCTGGCGGCGCGCAGGGCGAGCAGGGGAGCGGGAGGCATACCGGGCGGGAGATAACATCGCCGCCGTGCTGGCGCAACCCGCGGCGGCCTGAAAGAACCCTCTCCCCTCGGGAGAGGGCAGGGTGAGGGTGCTCGCGGCTGCTCCATAGGGTGCAGTTTGCGCGCGTCGATCGCCCTCACCCCAGCCCTCTCCCGGAGGGAGAGGGAGACGAAAGGGGGCCTCTCCCGGAGGGAGAGGGGATGGCACGGCGCGCGTCAGTCGAGCGCGATATCGTGGCGTGGCCGTCCCCAGCCAGCGGCGGCCGCGATGCAGCGCTCGACATCCTCTTCCAGCATCAGCCGCTCAGCGACCAGCGCCTGGGCTGCTTCGGCGATCGCCGCGACATAGGCCGTCGCATTGCCGTAGCGCTCGAGAATGGCGCGGCGCGGATCGCCCGTCGCTTCGCGTTCCTCGGCGGATTCGGGGAACGGGATATAGCTGCCGGTGAATTCGTGCGTCGCGCCATGGCCGAACCCGCGCGCCCGCAGGTTCCAGCCGGTATAGGTGCCGAGCGGCGCCGCCACCATGGGGACGCGAATGCCGGCGCGGTCATTACCGTCTTCGTCGACGGCGGGAACCAGCACGGCGTAGCCCTCGCCGGAGACGATCTCCGGCGGCTCCTTCGTCGCGATGCCGCGGGCGAAATCGGGACCGAAATCGAGGCGCCGCAGCTCGCTCGGCCCGCGCGGCACGGCGATCCCTGGAAGCTTCGGGAAGCGTTCGCGCCATTCTACCATGGTGACGAGCGTGCCGTCCGCGCGCAGCGGCATTCGGCTCGGCGGCGGCGACACGCCCTCGCTCGCCCAGCGATCCATCGCGTCGAGCGCGGCGCGGAACAGCATCGAGGTGGCGACGCAATTGACGTAGTTCTGGCAGATGCCGCGCGACGGCTTCTTGGGCGTGGGATCGGCGAAATGCTGCGAGCTCGCCCAGAGATAGATGCGGACCGTCTCGGGCTGGGCGAGATCGTTGCCGCGCGTGTCGGTATGCACCAGCGAGCCGCGGCGCTGCCAATACTCGGTTCCGGTCTGGGTGTGGATGACCAGCGGGTCGGTGTCAGGCCGCTTGAGGATGGCATCGCTCTCGCCGGTCAGGTGATCGGTCGAGCGCGCGTAAGCGAAGGGGAAGCGGTCGGCGGGGTTGAAATGCTCCTCGTATT
>DATAQP010000174.1:0-2139 GCA_036264595.1 Allostellaceae bacterium | reverse complement strand
GATGCGGCGACGAGCTGACTGCCTTCGGGCAGCACAAGGGAAGGATCCTCGGTAAGCAGGCCGACGAGCTGCGGCCGTCCCGATCGGGTCAGATCGCTGCGCGCGAGCCCGCGCTTGCCGATGAAGTCGGGCTTCTTCTTGTCGATGATCCAGCCCATGCCGAGATCGAGCGGCGTCACCGTGCCGTCGGTGTCGTGACCGACGGCGATATAACCCTTCTCGGCGCGCAGCACGTGCAGCGCCTCGGTACCGATCGGCGCGATACCGAGCGGCGCGCCTGATGCCATCAGCGCTTCCCACAGCGCCAGGCCGTGGCGTGCCGCGACATTGATCTCGAAGGACAGCTCGCCGGTATAGGAGACGCGGAAGATGCGCGCCTTGATGCCGGCGATGACGGCCTCGCGGACACTGAGATAGGGAGAGCCCTCGCGGCTGGTGTCGATGTCGATGCCCGCCGCCGCCAGGACCTCGCGCGAGCGCGGTCCGGCGAGATTGATCGTCGCCCATTGCGTCGTTACCGAAGTCGGCCAGACCTCGAGATCGGGCCATTCGCATTGCAGCCATTCCTCGAGCCAGGAGAGGACCGCATCGGCATGGCCCGAGGTCGTCGTCATCAAATAGTGGTTCTCGTCGAGGCGGGCGGTGACGCCGTCGTCGAACACCATGCCGTCATCCTTGAGCATCACCCCGTAGCGGCACTGGCCGATGGCAAGCGAGCGCCAGCCATTGGTGTAGACGCGATCGAGCATGGTGACGACGTCGCGGCCCTGGAGATCGATCTTGCCGAGCGTCGAGGCGTCGAGCAGCCCGGCGCCGTTGCGCACGGCGAGGCATTCCCGCCGTATTGCGCTTTCCATGTCCTCGCCCGGCCGCGCGTAATAGAACGGCCGGCGCCAGCGCCCGACCGGCTCGAAGACGGCGCCGTTGGCGGTGTGCCAGTCGCTCATCGGCGTCTTGCGCACGGGATCGTAGAATTCGCCGATATGGCGGCCGGCGAGGGCGCCGATCGTCACCGGCGTATAGGGCGGGCGGAAGGTCGTGGTGCCGACGCCCGGGATCGCCCCAGCCGTCTCGCGCGCCAGTATGGCGAGGGCGTTGACGTTGGAGGTCTTGCCCTGGTCGACGCCCATCCCCGCCGTGGTGTAGCGCTTGGCATGCTCGACCGAGCGGTAACCCTCGCGTGCCGCGAGCGCTATGTCGGCGGCGGTCACGTCATTGGCGATGTCGACGAATTTCTTGCCGTGCGTGCCGGGCAGGGCGGGCACCTCCCACAACATTCGGATCGGCGCCGCGGTCCCCGATGCGACTGGCGTCGCGGCGCGCGGCGCCGGCGTCTCGGCACCGCTGAAGCCGGCGGCGCGGGCGGCGGCGAGCCCTGCGGCATGGCCCTCCGCGAGGCAGGCAGCGAGATCGAAGCTCGCGGCGGCGGCGCCGATGGAGCGTTCGCGCTGCACCGGCTTCCCCGGCACGAAGCAGGCTTTCGCCTCGTCATAGACGACGCGGCCGCCCGATTGCGAATGAAGATGGACGCTCGGGCTCCAGCCGCCCGAGACGCAGAGCAGATCACAGGTGATCGTGCTCGCCCTTCCGGCAAGTTCGCTGCCGCTTGCGGCGAGCGGCGCGATCGTCACCTCGCGCAGCGCGAGGCCGCCGGCGGCGGCGACCACGGCGTGACCGGTCAGCACCTCGATGCCGCGGCGTCGGCAATCCTCGGCGAGCGGCACCGCGCCGTCGCGCGCGTCGACGATCGCGGCGAGGGTGATGCCCGCATCGGCGAGCGCAGCAGCCAGCCCATAGGCGTCGTCGTTATTGGTGAAGATGACGGCACGGTTGCCCGGCCGCACGCCATAGCGGCTGATATAGCTCTGCGCCGCACTGGCCAGCATGACACCCGGCATGTCGTTGTTGACGAAGACGAGCGGCCGCTCGATCGCGCCGGTCGCCAGCACGATCTCGCGCGCGCGTACCTTCCACAGACGCTGGCGCGGGGCTCCCGCCGGCGCCGCGAGCGGCAGGTGATCGGTGACGCGCTCGATGATAGTGACGAAGTTGTGGTCGTAATAGCCGGCGACCGTGCTGCGCGGCAGCACGCGCAGCTCCGGCATGGCGGCCAGCTCCGCGAGGCTACGCGCCAGCCAG
>DATAQP010000316.1:0-4650 GCA_036264595.1 Allostellaceae bacterium | reverse complement strand
ATCCGGGCGCCGATCGGCCGGGACAAGACGCGGCGGGCCAGGCCGGGCTGGGAACGAGCGAGGATCAGCTGCTCGGCGGACGGCTGCGTCTGCGCCAGCCGGCGAGCGGCTACCGGGTGGCGATCGACCCGGTCTTCCTCGCCGCCGCCGTGCCGGCCGGGCCGGCCGATTCCATCCTCGATGTCGGCTGCGGTGTCGGCGCTGCGTCGCTATGTCTCGCCGCGCGGGTCGCGGGCTGCCGGGTCACCGGCATCGAGATGCAGCGCGATCTCGTGCGCCTGGCGGGCGACAATATCGTGCTCAACGAGATGTCGGGGCGGTTGTCGGCGATGCGCGGCGACCTCCTCGCTCTGCCGCCTCGCCTCGCTCCCGGCGCCTTCGACCATGTCATGGCCAACCCGCCCTTCCTGGCGGCGGGCAGCGCTACCGCGCCGGGCAATGCCGGCAAGGCGGCCGCCAATGTCGAGGGCGAGGCCGATCTCGCCGCCTGGGTACGCGTCGCCCTCGCCATGGTGCGCGCCAAGGGCAGCCTGACCTTCATCCATCGCGCCGACCGGCTCGAGACCCTGCTCGCCCTGCTCGCCGGCAAGGCGGGCGAGATCACCCTCTACCCGCTCTGGCCGGGCGCCGGCAAGCCGGCCAAGCGCATCATCGTGCGCGCCCGCAAAGGGATCGCCAGCCCGACCAGCCTGCTCCCGGGCATGATCCTGCACGAGGCGGACGGACGCTACACCGCTTCGGCCGATGCGGTGCTGCGCGACGCGGCGGCGCTGGCGATGTAGCGCAGCAATCCCACCGTAGGGGCCGGGCTTGTCCCGGCCCGTTTCGCAGCGGCCCCGGCGCGGGCCGGGACAAGCCCGGCCCCTACGAGAATGACGTCTTGCCAAGCGGTCCGGTGTATCCCCATCTAGTGGCACCATGGGCCTGCGCAATCTCCTCCGCCTCCTGCCGATCGAGCGCTTTCGCAACCCGCCGCCCGTTGTCGCCGTGCTGCGCCTCAGCGGCGTCATCGGCATGCGCGGCCGGCGCGGCCTCAGCCTTGCCGGCAAGGCGAGCGCCATCGAGCGCGCCTTCAAGCTCTCGGGCCTCGCCGCTGTCGCCCTATCGATCAACTCGCCCGGCGGCTCGCCGGTGCAATCGGCGCTGATCTTCCGCCGCATCCGCCAGCTCGCGGAGGAGAACAACGTCCCCGTCTTCGCCTTCGCCGAGGACGTCGCCGCCTCGGGCGGCTACTGGCTCGCCCTCGCCGGCGACGAGATCTATGCCGAGGACACCTCGATTCTCGGCTCGATCGGCGTCGTCAGCGGCGGCTTCGGCTTCAGCGAGCTCATGCGCCGCATCGGCATCAGCCGTCGCCTCTACACCGCCGGTGAGCGCAAGGCGATGCTCGACCCTTTCCTCGCCGAGGACCCCGAAGGCATCGCGCGGCTCGAGGCGCTGCAGCGCGACATCCACGGCAGCTTCAAGGACATCGTCCGCCTGCGCCGGGGCGCCAAGCTCAAGGGCGACGACGAGACGCTGTTCAACGGCGACATCTTCACGGGGCGCGGCGCCCTCGCCAACGGGCTGATCGACGGCATCGGCGAGCTGCGCGGCATCCTGCGCGCGCGCTTCGGCGACAAGGTGCAGCTGCGCATCGTCGATCCCGAGAAGCGGCGCTTCTCGCTCGGCCTGCCGCGCCTCGTCTCGGCGCGCGGCGAGTCCGGCACGGCGGCGGGCGAGATGTTCGGCGACCTCGTCGCCAGCGTCGAGGAGCGCCTGATCTGGAGCCGCTTCGGTCTTTAAATCGATTCGCTCTCTGCAGCCGGGGCGGCTTGACCGGCTGGCGGCGCGAACGTAAACCAGCGTTATGCTCGGCATCGGTCTCGGCAAGCTCTTACTGCTCGTCCTCCTGATCCTCGTCATCTGGTACGGGTTCAAATTCGTCAACCGTGCCGAGCAGGTCCGGGAAACCTTCCGCCGCGCGGCGCGCGACGCCGCCGAGCGCGGCCAGCCCCGCGGTTCGGTCGGTGGCGGCCAGGCGCGGGGCCAGGCCCGCAGTCGCGGGCGCCGCGGCGCGCCGGCGATCGAGGCCGAGGACATGGTCAAATGCCGAGCCTGCGGCGTCTACGTGACGGCAGCGGGGGCGAGCAATTGCGGAAGACCGGATTGTCCCTGGTAGGTAGCCATAAGCGTTAAGCCCTAAGCGCCAAGCGGCATGGTGTCGCCCTTGTGGCGCAAGGCTTGATGCTTACGGCTTAGCGCCATCCTGCAACATTGACCCCCCTCCGCCCCGCCGATATGGTGCGCCGCACCACGAAATCGCCCGCGGATATGGTACAAGATGGCCACCGGCGCCGCGTCTGGAACGAGCTTCCAGTCGCTCATCCTCAAGCTGCAGACCTATTGGGCGGCCCAAGGCTGCGCCATCCTGCAGCCCTACGACCTCGAGGTCGGGGCCGGCACCTTCCACCCGGCCACGACCTTGCGCGCGCTCGGGCCGGAGAGCTGGAAGGCCGCCTATGTACAGCCGTCGCGCCGGCCGACGGACGGGCGTTATGGCGAGAACCCCAATCGGCTGCAGCATTACTACCAGTTCCAGGTCATCCTGAAGCCGGCGCCGGCGGACAGCCAGGAGCTCTATCTCGGCAGCCTCGAAGCGCTCGGCATCGACGCCAAATTGCACGACATACGCTTCGTCGAGGACGATTGGGAGAGCCCGACGATCGGCGCCTGGGGGCTGGGCTGGGAGGTCTGGCTCGACGGCATGGAGGTCAGCCAGTTCACCTATTTCCAGCAGGTCGGCGGCATCGAATGCGATCCCGTCTCGACCGAGCTGACCTACGGGCTCGAGCGCCTCGCCATGTACGTCCAGGGCGTCGAGAGCATCTTCGATCTCGACTATAACGGTGCCGCTGGCGCCGCGCGGATCACCTACGATCAGGTCTTCCGCCGCGCCGAGCGCGAGTTCTCCGCCTTCAATTTCGAATACGCCAACACGGCAAAGTTGCTACAGCATTTCAGCGACGCCGAGGCGGAATGCGCCGCCCTGGTCGACCGCAAGCTCGCTCTGCCGGCCTATGACCAGTGCCTCAAGGCGAGCCATCTCTTCAATCTGCTCGATGCCCGCGGCGTCATCAGCGTGACCGAGCGCGCCGCCTATATCGGCCGCGTCCGCACCCTCGCCAAGGCGTGCTGCGAGACCTGGCTCGCCGGCGCGGGCTGAGTCATGGCCGAACTCCTTCTCGAGCTCCTTACGGAAGAGATCCCGGCGCGCATGCAGCTGCGCGCCGCCGAGGATCTGCGCCGCCTCGTCGTCGACCGGCTGGCGGTGGCGCTTCTCGCCCATGACGACGCCCAGTCCTTCGTCACCGCGCGTCGCCTTACCCTCGTCGTTACCGGCCTGCCGCTCGCCCAGAAGGATGTCGCCGAGGAGAAGCGCGGCCCGCGCGTTGGCGCGCCCGAGGCGGCGGTTCAGGGCTTCCTCAAATCCGCCGGCATCGCCTCGCTCGCCGAATGCGAGGAGCGCGACACCGGCAAGGGAATTTTCTATTTCGCCGTCATACGCCGCGCCGGACGGCAGACCGCAGAGCTGCTGCCCGAGCTGCTGCGTGCCGCCCTGCTCGATCTGCCTTGGACGAAATCGATGCGCTTTCCGGCAGCGCCGTTCCGCTGGGTGCGGCCGCTGACCAGCGCGATCTGCCTGCTCGACGGCCGCGTCCTGCCGCTCGATCTCGGCGCCGTGCCGGTCGGCGCCACGACGCGCGGTCACCGCTTCCTGTCACCGGGCGAATTCGCCGTGTCAGGCTTCGCCGATTACGCCGAGAAATTGCGCGCCGTGTATGTCCTCCTCGATCCGGCGGCGCGCCGCCGCAAGATCGCTGACGATCTGGCGCTGACGGCGAAGGGCGAGGGGCTGCGCCTCAGGGACGATCCCGCCCTGCTCGACGAGGTGACCGGCCTCGTCGAATTCCCCGTCGTGCTCGCCGGTCGCATCGACCCCGATTTCATGGCGCTGCCGCCCGAGGTGCTCACCACCTCGATGCGGGCGCATCAGAAATACTTCGCCCTCACCGATGCGACGGGCGCGCTGGCGCCGAAATTCCTCGTCGTCGCCAACAACCTGACTGCGGATGGCGGCGCCACCATCGTCGCCGGCAATCAGCGCGTCCTGCGCGCGCGACTGTCCGACGCCAAGTTCTTCTGGGACCAGGACAGGAAGGCGCCGCTGGAAAGCCGCGTCGAGAAACTTCGCGAGCGTATCTTCC
The DNA here is from genome assembly GCA_036264595.1 of Allostellaceae bacterium. Lineage (GTDB taxonomy): Bacteria > Pseudomonadota > Alphaproteobacteria > ATCC43930 > CGMCC-115725 > URHD0088. The sequence continues at coordinate 403 of DATAQP010000316.1, read as the reverse complement.
ACGCCAAGCTCGGCGACGTTCTCGCCAAGGTCGCGCGCGTTGAAAAACTGGTCGACGCCATCGCGCCGCATGTTCCCGGCGCCGACACCGCTCTCGCCAAGCGCGCCGCCCGCCTCGCCAAGGCCGATCTCTCCACCGGCATGGTCGGCGAGTTTCCCGAGCTGCAGGGCGTCATGGGCCGCTACTACGCCCTCCATGACGGCGAGCCCTCGGAGATCGCCAACGCCATCGCCGAGCATTACTCGCCCTTGGGCCCGAACGATCGCTGCCCGACCGCGCCGACCAGCGTCGTCGTCGCCCTCGCCGACAAGATCGACACGCTCGCCGGGTTCTTTGCGATCGACGAGAAGCCAACGGGCTCGAAGGACCCTTACGCGCTGCGCCGTGCCGCGCTGGGGATCAT
>DATAQP010000084.1:0-6204 GCA_036264595.1 Allostellaceae bacterium | reverse complement strand
TCACATTCCCGCCAAGGAGTTTGATGATCGTCTCAGAGCACGCTGCGACGGAACCCCGATTGCGGCGGAACGAGGAATGCCGACCAATGATTTGGGGATTGACCGCCGTCGTCTCGCTGGTCGCCGTCGAATTCGCATGGGGGATGCTGCGGGAATGGACCGGCCGCCGCCGCACCGTCAAGCGGGGACGTACGCTGACGGCGAAGTACGGAATCCCCTGGCGCTAGCAGGCGTCCCGCGCGCCCGCCGCGGCATCTTCCCCCGATCAAATAAATGTGATCGACGGCCGTGGCAAATTTGCGTCAAATAATGCAACCTCCCGCTTAAGCGGGTTGTTTACCTCTCGCCGTTAGCCTGCATGAACAGGCGGCTTTCGTTGCCGCCGGAGCGCAGGCGAGATGGCGATGGGTTACGGTTGGGACTGCCGAGAGACCGAGGCTCCCGCCGGGGAAGGATGCCCGGCCGATTTTGGGGGAAATATGCGGCGGCAGAAGGCGGCTATCGCGACGACGTGGCGCAGACAATGGGTGGCTTCCGGGCGCCTGGCCGCCTGGCTGAGCTTCGGCGGCGCCGTCCTGAGCCAAGCTGCCCTCCTGGGCGGCGGTGGCTATTTCTTGTCCGACTCCGGTGCCCCGGATGCTCCGCGCAATGCCGGAATCGCCGGCGGTCTGATCGTCGTCGGGCTCACCGTGATGGTGCTGGCGCGTCGGGCCGGCAAACGGGCGCAGCCGAGCGCCGCCAATCTCGGACGCGTGCCATTGCGGCTGGTGCCGGAGACCGACCAGAGCGAGGCGGGCCAGAGCGAGGCGGGCCGGCGCGCGCGCCCCGCCGCTTGAGGCACCGAGGCCGCGCCTCGCCTTGATGCTTCAGATCGTCATTCCGCTTCAAGAGATCGACCGAGAGCGTAATCGTCTGCCTCGCGGCTAATATCCCAGACGCGTATCGACGACGTTCATCAGCTGGCGCCCGGCGACGTAACGCTTGAGGTTGCCGAGGAAGAGAGCGAGAGCGCGCTCGGCATAGGACGTCGCGTCGTCGACCGCGCAATGCGGACTCATGATGAGGTTGGGCGTCGCCCAGAGCGGCGACGACGAGGGCAACGGCTCCTCGGGATAGACGTCGAGCACCGCACCCGACAATTCGCCCTTGCGCAGCTTGTCGGCCAGCGCGTCATTGTCAATCACCGGTCCACGCCCGAGATTGACGAGGCCGGCATGGCGCGGCAGCAGATCGAGCTCGGCGCGCCCGAGCAAGCCCCGCGTCTCCTCGGTGAGCGGCAGGATGGCGAGAACGAAATCGGCCTGCGGCAGCGCCTTCTTGAGATCCTTGGGCTTGTACATCCGATCGACCAGCTTGTCGCGCTTGCCCGAGCGGCTGACGCCGACGACCCGCATGCCGAAGCGGCGGGCGAGCCGGGCCGCCGCCGAGCCGATCGCGCCGACGCCGAGGATCAGCACGGTCTTGCCGGCGATCGGCGTGGCGAAGGCCTGGTCCCAGCGCGCCGCATGCTGCGCGGTGACGAAATGCGGCACGCGATGGTTGAGCATGAGCAGCGCGGTCATCGCGTACTCGCCGCCCTTCGGCATGTGCACGCCGCTGGCATTGGTGAGGACGATGCCCTCGGGTATGTAGGGCGCCAGCTTCTCGACCCCGGCGCTCGTCGATTGCACCCATTTGAGGTGCGGCGCACGGGTGGCAAGATTGCTCGCGTCGAAGCCGCCGGTCAGCAGGATCTCGGTCTCCTGCAGCCTTGCGTCGAGTTGCCCCGGGTCGTTGCCGAAGCTGACGGAAATCTTCGCCGAGAGGCCGGGCATCTTCTTCGCCAGCTTGCGGAAGAGTGCCGGCGTGACATGGTAGACATCGGCCGTCGTCGGATTGTTCTCGACGTGGACGCGGACCGGCGCGGCCTTCGCCTTTTTTCTTGCCGCCATAGAGAAACTCCCCCTCGTCAAATTTGCGTACGCACTTCTGTCATCAAGCCGCCGATGTGTAAAGCGTGCGGCGTTTGCTCGTTGACGCGTCCTCCCTCGCCCGCCAAGCTGCTATCCGTCGTCGACCCGAGGCGAGCGGTGCAGCACAGAACGCCGCCGATCGGGCAGAGCCAGCATGCCGGCCCGGCAGCCACGCTGGTCGATGATGCGTGAGAACAATAGGCGGGGGCCTGGCATGGACTATTCGATCGAGACGATCCGCACGAAGCTTTTCACTTCGGTTCTATCGGACACGCTCGATGGCCTCGGCTACCGCCATCAGGCGATGCGTCCGGCGATCCGCCCGCTCGACGAGGACAAGGTGCTGGTCGGTCGCGCCCGCACCGGCTTCTACATGGAGGTCTTCCATGTTGCGCCCGAGGAGAACCCCTACGAGCTCGAGATCAAGCTGATCGACGATCTGAAGCCCGGCGAGGTCGCGGTACTGGGCTGCGGCGCCGCCGAGACGATCGCACCCTGGGGCGAGCTGCTGTCCACTGCTTGCATGGCGCGCGGCGCGGCAGGCTGCGTCACCGATGGGCTGGTGCGCGACATCAGGGCGATCCGCAAGCTCGGCTTTCCGGTCTTCCATGGCGGCATCGGGCCGCTCGACTCCAAGGGGCGCGGCAAGGTCATGGCGATCGACGTGCCGATCGCCTGCGGCGGCGTGCAGATCGCGCCGGGCGATCTCATCTTCGGCGATGCCGACGGCGTCATCTGCGTTCCGCAGGCCATCGAGCAGAAAACCATCGCCGCCGCGCTGCAGAAGGTCGAGGGTGAGGAGCATACGCGCGAGGCGCTGGCGCGCGGGGAAAAACTGGCCGCGGTCTTTGCCCGCTACGGTATTCTGTAGTGAGCAACTTATGACGGCCGACGGGCGCAGGTGCGCTCCGGCACATTTCGTGCATCAATAGCGCCAACGCGCAGGGGGGACGCGAAAGACAATGTCGACGGAGCCTTGGTCGAGCGGAGCCGCCTATATCGACGGCCGCTATATGCCTGTCAGCGAGGCGGCGATTCCGATCACCGATTGGGGGTATCGGCGATCGGACGTGACCTATGACGTCGTCAGCGTCTGGGCCGGCGCGTTCTTCCGGCTCGACGACCACATCAGACGCTTTCGCAACTCGATGCAGGCGCTGCGGCTCGAGCCGCCGGAGTCCGACGAGCGGATCCGCGCCGTGCTGAGCCAATGCGTCCGCCGGTCGGGGCTGCGCGAGGCCTATGTCGCGATGGATTGCCTGCGCGGCGCCCCGAAACTGGGACTGCCGCGCCACCCGGTCAATTGCCGCAACTACCTCGCCGCCTTCGCGATCCCCTTTGTCTGGGTGATGTCGCCCGAGATGCAGGAGCGCGGCGCCCATCTCATCGTCGCGAAGACGCCGCGCATCGCCGATGACTCGGTCGACCCGCGGGTCAAGAATTTCCACTGGGGCGATCTGACGCGCGGCCTCTTCGAGGCCTACGACCAGGGCGCCGATAACTGCGTGCTGCTCGATCGTGACGGTTTCGTGACGGAAGGGCCGGGCTTCAACGTCTTCGCCGTGACCGATGGCGCCGTCGCGACGCCCGATCGCGGCGCGCTCGAGGGCATCACCCGCCTCTCGGTCGCCGAGCTGTGCCGCGATCTCGGCATTCCCTTCGCCATCCGCCCGCTTCTTGCCGGCGAACTGCGCGAGGCGGACGAGATTTTCCTGGCGACGACGGCGGGCGGCATCATGCCCGCCTCGCGCATCGACGGCCGCATCCTCGGCAATGATCGGCCGGGGCCGATCTCGGCGCGGCTGCGCGAGCAGTTCTGGGCGAAGCGCGCCGAGGGCTGGCATGCGACGCCGATCGACTATGCCGCGAGCGACGATTTGCAGTGACGAATTTTGGCGACGTTATCAACCAAGGGAGGGACCTGATGTTACGGCATATGACGAAATTAGCGACCTGCTGCGCCGTGGTGGCCGGCATTATCGGTTTTGCCGGCGCGAGCTGGGCGCAGTCGGAGGTCAAGAGCGCGACTCTCGACGCCGTCAAAAAGCGCGGCCAGCTGATCTGCGGCGTCGACACCGGCATCCCCGGCTTCGCGTTCCAGGACGCCGCCGGCAAGTGGCAAGGGCTCGACGTCGCCTATTGCCAGGCCATCGCCACGGCGGTGCTCGGCGATCCCACCAAGGTGAAATATGTCGGAACCACCTCGAAGGTTCGCTTCTCGGTGCTGCAGTCGGGCGAGATCGACGTGCTGATCCGTGACTCCACCCATACGCTGACGCGCAATACCGAGCTTGGGCTCGCCTATGGCGGCCTCAACTTCTTCACCGGCGAAGCCTTCATGGTGAAGAAGTCGCTCAACGTCGCGCATGCCAAGGAGCTCAACGGGGCGACGATCTGCGTCCTCACCGGCACCACGCTCGAGCTCAATATCGCGGATTACGGGCGCGCCAACAATATCAAGATCAACACCCTGCTGTTCGAGAAGCCGGAAGAGGCCTTCGCCGCCGCCGAGGCCGGACGATGCGACGGCTACACCGATGACGGCGGCAGCGTTGCCGCCGCCCGCTCGGCGATGAAGAACCCGAAGGATTGGATCATCCTTCCCGAGCTGATCTCGCGCGAGTTCCTCGGCGCCTATACGCGCCAGGGCGACGAGCGTTGGACCGTCCTCGTCAACTGGGTCCACTACGCCATGCTCGAAGCCGAGGTTCTCGGCATCACCAAGGCCAATATCGACAAGGTCAAGGGCGAGACCAAAGACCCCGAGACGCGCTCCTTCCTCGGGCTCGAGGAGAATTTCGGCAAGCAGCTCGGCGTCGACAACGCCTGGGCCTACAACCTCGTCAAGGCGGTCGGCAATTACGGCGAGAACTACGACACGTATTTCGGCCCGCTCGAGCTGCCGCGCGGCTGGAACAACCTCTACACCAAGGGCGGGCTGCAATATCCGCTGCCCTGGCGTTGAGCTGAGTCGGATGGGGATGTCGTAATGGTCAGGCGTCCGTCGCGTCGCGCCTATGTCGGCCAGTGGGTCTTCCTGCTGGTCGTCGTCGCGATCGCCGGACTCATGATGAACGAGCTCGGTACCAATCTCGCACGCCGGAATCTGCATTTCGGCTTCGGGTTTCTGGTCGACCAAGCCCACTTCGACATCCCCTTCCATCTCATCAGCTGGTCGGTCTTCGACACCTACGGCCGGGTGCTGCTCGTCAGCCTGCTCAACACGCTGCTGGTTTCGGCGATGGGGGTGGTGGCGGCGACGCTGCTCGGGCTCCTCGTCGGCATCATGCGGCTGTCGGTCAATTGGCTGGTCCGCAATATCGCCCTCGCCTTCATAGAGTTCGTGCGCAACACGCCGCAGCTGGTGCAGATCATCTTTTGGTATCTCGCCGTTCTCCAGACGCTGCCGTCGCCGCGCCAGAGCATCGTCATTCCCGGCGGGTTGCTGCTCAACATCCGCGGCCTCTACGTGCCGGATGTGATCATGCGCGAGGAAGGCTCGCTCTTGACCTGGCTCGCCTGCTTCTTGCTCGCGGCGACGCCCTTCATCTGGCAGGTGCCACTATTGGGGCGCCGACTTGGCGCCAAGGCACTCGTTCTGCCGCTGATCGCGGCGGCAATGCTCGGCGTCGGGATCGAGCGGATCGAATTCCCGGCGCTCACCGGGTTCAATATCACCGGTGGGACCCAAGTCCCGCCCGAGCTCGTCGCGCTATGGGCCGGCCTGTCGATCTATGCGGCCGCGTTCATCGCCGAGATCGTGCGCAGCTCGATCCAGGCGGTGGCGCAGGGCCAAACGGAAGCCGCGCGCTCGCTTGGCCTGCGCAAGGGTCAAGTGCTCTTGCTGATCGTGCTGCCGCAAGCCTTGCGCATGATGGTGCCGCAGCTCACCAGCCAGTACCTCAACTTGATCAAGAGCTCGACGCTGGGCGCTGCCGTGGCCTATCCGGAGATCTTCCAGCTCTTCGCCGGCACGGTGATGAATCAGGCCAACAAGGAGGTCGAGACGATCATCATCGTCATGGCGGTCTTCCTCTTCGTCAACCTGCTCTTCTCGGCTTTCATGAACTGGTACAACAACCACGTCGCCTTGGTGGAGCGGTGAGACGATGACGGCAGACGCGCCATCGCAAACAGCGCCGGGCGGCGGTATCGAGCGTCTGCTCGGCGGCGGCGGTGGCGGACGCGCGGTCGACTGGCTTCGGCGCAACCTCTTCAGCTCGCTCTCGAACACACTGCTCACCGTCCTGGT
>DATAQP010000591.1:0-8017 GCA_036264595.1 Allostellaceae bacterium | reverse complement strand
GGCGCTCGTCGCGCTGCTGAAATACGTCAGGCGCTGCGACTTGCGGGCCTCGGCTTAGGTGCTGCCGCCGCTCACCGCCGCCAGCTTCCAGAACCAGACCGGTGTTTCACGTGAAACACTGGCGCGGCTCGAAGCCTATGTCGAATTGCTCAGCGCCTGGAATCGCCGCATCAATCTGGTCGGGCCGCGCACCATCGGAGATATCTGGCGCCGTCATATCCTCGACTCGGCGCAGCTCTTTCCCCTGATCCCGGCGAAAGCCCGTGTGTTGCTCGATGTCGGCAGCGGGGCGGGGCTGCCGGGCCTCATCCTGGCCATCCTCGGCGTCAGAGAGGTTCATCTCGTCGAGGCGGATCAGCGCAAATGCGTATTTCTGCGCGAGGCCGCGCGGATCACCCAATCTTCGGTCCAAATCCATCCGCAAAGGCTGGAGAAATGCCCGCGTTTCGGCGCTGACGTGATCACCGCCCGGGCCTTCGCACCTCTCGCGGATCTACTAGATCAGGTAGAACGTTTCGCCGGGGCCCACACAATATTGCTATTTTTGAAGGGTAAGACCGTCGGCGAGGAATTGACCGAGGCGCGTAAAGCGTGGAATATGCGCGCAACGCCGCACCCGAGTGTCTCGGATCCCTCCGGCACCGTGCTGCGTCTGGAACAGGTGACCCGTGCAGACCATGACGGCGGCACCGCTCGACACCCCTGAACTCGACGGGCCGGATGACCGGGCCCCGCCCCGCGCCGCCGCCGGCATGCCGCGCATTCTGGCGATCGTCAACCAGAAGGGCGGCGTCGGCAAGACCACGACGGCGGTCAATCTGGCGACGGCGCTCGCCGCGGCGGGGAAGCGCGTCCTCGTCATCGATTTTGACCCGCAGGGCAATGCCAGCACCGGGCTCGGGGTCACAAGGCAGAATCGACGCGTGACCAGCTACGACGTGCTGCTCGGCGGGGTCTCGGTGATGGAGGCCGCGGTGCCGACCCCGATCCCGCAGCTTTCGCTCGTGCCGTCCTCGGTCGATCTGTCGGGCGCCGAGATCGAGCTCGTCGATATTTCCGAGCGGGAGTTCCGCCTGCGCAAGGCCCACACCGGCCTTGCCGGCGCCTATGATTACGTGCTGATCGACTGCCCGCCGTCGCTCGGCCTGCTGACCCTGAACGCGCTTGTCGCCGCACACGCAGTTATAGTACCTCTCCAGTGCGAATTCTATGCGTTGGAGGGGCTGAGCCACCTCGTCCGCACCGTCGAGCGGGTCAAGCGCTCGCTCAACCCTAGTCTTGAGATCCAAGGCGTCGTGCTCACCATGTTCGACAAGCGCAACAATCTCTCCGATCTTGTCGCCGCCGATGTGCGCGGCCATTTCGGCGACAAGGTCTACGACACGGTAATCCCGCGCAACGTGCGGATCTCCGAGGCGCCCTCGCACGGCAAGCCGGTGCTGCTCTATGATTTCCGCTCGGCGGGTGCCCAGGCCTATATCCATCTCGCCAGCGAGGTGCTGCGTCGTGAACAGGCTCTCAGCGCATGACCCTGGGCATGGGTACGGGGGGCAGGGGCGCGAGCGCCGTTGAGGGGGATGAGACGGTGAGCGAAGACGGCAAGCGGCGCAATCTCGGCCGCGGACTTTCGGCGCTGTTCGGCGAGGAGAGCGACGATATCGCCGCCGCCGATCGCCAGCGTGTTGGCAAGTCCGTGCCGATCGGCTTCCTGCGCGCCGGGAGGTTCCAGCCGCGCCATCGCTTCGACGACGATGCGCTGCGTGCGCTCGCCGATTCGATCCGCGAGAAGGGCGTCCTCCAGCCGCTCCTCGTGCGCCGTCATCCCGACGCTGCCAACAGCTACGAGATCATCGCCGGCGAGCGCCGCTGGCGCGCCGCGCAGCTGGCGCAGCTGCACGAAGTTCCTGTCATCATCAAGGAGATCGACGATCGCGCCGCGCTCGAGATCGCGCTGGTCGAGAACATCCAGCGCGCCGATCTCACCGTGCTCGAGGAGGCCGAGGGCTATCGCCGTCTGATGGCCGAGTTCGGCCACACCCAGGAGGCGCTCGCCATTGCCGTCGGCAAGAGCCGTAGCCACGTCGCCAACATGATGCGGCTGCTCGCTTTGCCCGAGCCGGTCAAGCAGCTCCTCGACAGCGGCGCGTTGAGCGCCGGTCATGCCCGCGCCCTGCTCAACGCCGCCGACCCCGCTGCCATGGCGCGCGAGATTGTTCGCCGCGGTCTCAACGTGCGCCAGGCCGAGCTGCTCGCGAAGTCGGGCAAGACGTCGCGCCACAAGGCGCCGGCGGCGAAGGACGCCGACACCGCGGCGCTCGAGCGCGACCTCACCAATCGGCTCGGCCTCAAGGTGGCGATCAGCTTCGCCGGGCGCGGCGGCGCGCTGACCATCCATTACCGCACGCTGGAGCAGCTCGACGACGTCATCCGCCGTCTTCACCATGATCCGGCAGGCACGCGCGATTAGATCTGGACCTGATCCTTCGACTACGCGCAGGGTGAGGGGAGCGCTCCACCCGCATCCACCTCATCCTGAGCGGAGTTGCGAAGCAGCGTAGTCGAAGGATATGGCCGCGACTCAGCGTCCGCGCGCGGCCCGCGCAATCGTGAAAAGTGCCTCGCGCGCAATGGTTTCCTGTGGCAGCACGGCGCGCTTGCTGTCGAGCTCGGCGCGGGTCAGCGAATCGAGCGCGGCGGCGATGCGGCGCGGCTTCCAGGTTCCAAGCTGGGCTTTGAAGCGCTCGACGAATTTGAAAAAGATCGGCGGCCGCAGGAGCCGGGTCGCCTCGTCGGGCGAGCCGCCGCCGGCGACGCGCGCGGCGGCGAGGTGGAGACGATGGAAGTGGCGCATCGTCGCGCGCAGGATGCTGATCGGCGCCTGGCCCTCCTGCAGGCAGCGCAGCAGCGCGTTGTCGAGCTTGGCCGGCTCACCCTCGGCCGCGGCGTAGACGAGCTCCTCGACCGAGAGCGAGTTGGTCTCGCCGATGCAGGCGATGGCGTCTGCGAGCTCGACCTTGCCGCCGTCGCCGGCATAGAGCGTCAGCTTCTCGAGCTCCTGCCGCGTCACCATGCGGTCGCCACCGAGATGGGCGACGAGGTAAGCCTGCGCATCGCCGGCGATGGCGATGCGGCGGGCGCTCATTGTCTCGCGGATGAGATCGGCGATATCGCGCGCCGAATCGGCATAGCAGGCGATGGCGGCCGCGCTCGCCGTCGCCTCGCATAATTTGCGCAGGCTGGAGCGGGCGGGAAGATCGCCGGCCTCGACGACGATGAGGCTGTCGCCGCGCACGGTGGTCAGGGCGGCGGCGAGCAGCGTCGTCACGCCGTCGGTCGCGTCGCGGAGGCGCACGACACGCCGTCCGCCGACCAGACTCATAGCCGCCACCTCGTCGGCGAGCCGCGCGGGATCGGCGGCGAGGCCCGCGGCGGTCAGCTCGCTGATGCGGAAGGGATCGGCGAGGTCGGGGCAGATCGCCGTCGCCAGCCGATCGGCGCGCTCGCGGACCTGCCCGCCATCGGGGCCGTAGAACAGCGCGGCGCGCAGCTCGCTCGGCGGCTGGCGGAGGAATTCGGCGAGACGGTTGGCCGCGATCTTCACGCCGCTTCTGCCGTGATCGGGATCAGCTCTTCGCCTGGCGGCGGAAATAGGTCTCGATGCGGGTGCGGATGTCGGTGCTGATCTCCCGCGCCGCGCGCGACTGCGCGTCGCTGTTCTCGACGACGACCGAATACGGGCTTTCGCCGACATCGTAGGAATCGTTGATCCGCACCGAGCCGTAGAGGACGTTCGCGCTGGTGCTCGCCTGGGTCATGATGAAGCTGCCGTAGACAACGAGGAGCTCGCGCGACGCCGTGCCGTCCTTGCGAATGACGTAATCGGCGGTCGCGGTGTTCAGCGTGACGGATAGCGTATATTTCTTCGCGACCTTGGCGCCGGTCGGATTGAGGTTGTCGCGCAGCGAGTTGGCGAGGAGCTGGCCGATACGCTCCGAGATCGGCAGGACCTGGATCGAGGCGAGCTGCTCGTCGAACTCGGTGGTATCGCCGCCGGTGGCGTAAAGCGGCCGGAAGCCGCAGCCTGCCAGCGCGCCGCAGGCGAGGAGCACGGCGATCGCCCGTCGCGACGGGCGGCGCCTAGACGACGACATTGATGATCCGGTTCGGCACGATGATGATCTTGCGCGCCGCGCGCCCTTCGAGCAAGCGCTGCACCGCCGGCAAGGCGAGCGCTTCCGCCTCGGCGGCGGCCGCCTCGGCGTCGCGCGGCAGCGTCATCGTCCCGCGCAGCTTGCCGTTGACCTGGACGGCGATCGTCGCGCTGTCCTCGACGGTGAGATCAGGATCGGCCTTGGGCCAGGGCTGATCGGCGAGCAGGGTCGCGTGGCCGAGCCGATGCCACAATTCCTCGCCGAGATGCGGCATCATCGGACCGAAGAGCCGCACCGCCGTCTCGAACCCCTCACGCAGCACCGCGCCGGTTCCCGCCTGCTTGTCGTCGAGCGCCTCGAGCAGGTTGGTCAGCTCGCGGATGCGGGCGACGCCGCGATTGAAGCGGAACTTGTCGAGATCGTCGCCCACCGTCGCGATGGTGCGGTGGATCGCATGGCGTGCCGCGCGCGCCGCCGGGCTGAGCTCGTCGAGGATCGCGCTGCCGGGCGGCGGCAACGGCAGCGCCGGCTCGGTGATCATCCGCCACAGCCGATTGACGTAGCGCCAGATGCCCTCGATGCCCTCATCGGTCCATTCGAGATCGCGCTCCGGCGGGCTGTCGGAGAGGAGATAGAGCCGCGCGGTGTCGGCGCCGTATTCCTCGACGATGCCGTCGAGGCCGACGACGTTCTTCTTCGACTTGCTCATCTTCTCGAGCCGGCCGGTGGTGACCGGGCGACCCCTCGCGTCGCGCGGAATGCCGTCGGGATCCTGTAGCGTGACCTCCTCGGGGAAGAGCCAGTTGCCGTCCTCGTCCTGATAGGTCTGGTGGCACACCATGCCCTGGGTGAAGAGACCGGCGAAGGGCTCCTTGACATCGAGATAGCCGCACTGCCGCAGCGCCCGCATGAAGAAGCGCGAATAGAGTAGATGCAGCACCGCGTGCTCGACGCCGCCGATATACTGGTCGACCGGCATCCAGTAGGCCACTTCGTCCGGCTCGAAGGCCTTGTCCGAGCGCGGCGAGCAAAAGCGCAGGAAGTACCACGAGGATTCGAAGAAGGTGTCGAGGGTGTCGGTCTCGCGCTCGGCCTTGCCGCCACAGCCCGGGCAATCGACATGCTTCCAGGTCGGGTGAAGGGCAAGGGGATTGCCCGGCGTGTCGAAGCTGACGTCGTCGGGCAAGGTCACCGGCAGCGCGCTGTCCGGCACCGGCACGATGCCGCAGGCGGCGCAATGGATGACCGGGATGGGGCAGCCCCAATAGCGCTGCCGCGAGACCCCCCAATCGCGCAGGCGATAGATGATGCTGCGCTGGCCGGCGCCGAGCTGCTCGAGCCGCTCGCCGGCGGCGCGCTTGGCCTCGGCGACGCCGAGCCCGTCGAGGAAGCGCGAGTTGAACAGCGTGCCGTCCTCGACATAGGCGGTGTCGCCGATGGTGAAATCCTCCGGCGCGACGCCTTTCGGCAGCACCACCGGGACCACCTTCAAGCCGTATTTGCGGGCGAAATCGAGGTCGCGCTGATCATGCGCCGGGCAGCCGAAGATCGCCCCCGTGCCGTATTCCATGAGGACGAAATTGGCGACGTAGACCGGCAGCTCGATCGCCGGATCGAAGGGATGGCGGGCGCGCCGCCCGGTGTCGTAACCCTTCTTCTCGGCCGCCTCGATGACCGCCTCGCTGGTCCCCATGCGGTTGCATTCGGCGATGAATTCGGCGAGGGCCGGATCGCCGGCGGCGGCACGCTGGGCAAGGGGATGATTCGGCGCGACGGCGAGGAAAGAGGCGCCGAAAAGCGTGTCCTGCCGCGTCGTGAAGACTTCGAGCTTCTCGTCTTGCCCGACCAGCGGGAAGAATACCCGCGCCCCTTCGGAGCGGCCGATCCAGTTCTCCTGCATGAGACGGACGCGCTCGGGCCAGCGGTCGAGGTCGCCGAGCGCCTGGCGCAGATCCTCGGCGAAATCGCTGATGCGCAGGAACCATTGTGAGAGCAGCCGCTTCTCGACCAGCGCCCCGGTGCGCCAGCCGCGCCCGTCGACGACCTGCTCGTTGGCCAGCACCGTCTGATCGACCGGGTCCCAGTTGACCCACGATTCCTTGCGATAGGCCAGGCCGGCGGCGAGGAAGTCGATGAACATCTTCTGCTCGTGCCGGTAGTAGCCCGGATGACAGGTCGCGAGCTCGCGCTCCCAATCATAGGTCAGGCCCATGCGCTTGAGCTGGCCGCGCATGGTGGCGATGTTCTCGTAGGTCCAGTCGGCCGGGTGCACCTTGCTGGCGATGGCGGCATTCTCGGCGGGCAGGCCGAAAGCGTCCCAGCCCATCGGGTGCAGCACGTTGAAGCCCTGCGCGCGCTTGTAGCGCGCCACCACGTCGCCCATCGTGTAGTTGCGCACATGCCCGACATGGAGTTTGCCGGAGGGGTAGGGGAACATCTCCAGCACGTAGTATTTCGGGCGCGAGCGGTCGACGGCGACGTTGAAAGAGCGGCGCTCCTGCCAGATCGCCTGCCACTTCGCCTCGGTTTCCTTGAAATTATAGCGCGACATCGCGCCTTTCCTGCTGGTTGATTGTCGTGTCGAATCGACGCCCGGCGTCCCGCGGGGCGCGTCCTCGCAAGGCAGCGCCTGCTGCCGCTACTTCGCCGCGGTGTTGATGCGAAGCTGGCGAGCGCGGGTCAGGATGGCGTTCTCCAGATCGGTCTGCGTCGCCGGCTCGACCGGGGCATCGGCCCAGGCGCCGCCGGCGGCGAGATGCTGGTGGAAGACGGCGGCCCGCACGCCGTCGCTGCGCAGCTGGCGGTCGAGGATGAAGATGTTGATCTTGAAGCGCTCGTCGGGCGTCTCGGGCGGCGAATACCAATCGGTGATGATGACGCCGCCAAAGGGGTCGGCCGAGGCGAGCGGCATGAAGGCGAGGGTATCGAGCGAGGCGCGCCACAGGAACGAGTTTACGCCAATCCCGCTGCCGGTCTGATCGGTCTTCTTGCCGCCGCCCAAGAGATCGAGGCCGCCGCCGCCGAAAATCGAGCCTTGCTGCGCGGCCGCCGCGTCGGGATCGACTTTCGGATTGCGATAGGAATCTTGCGAGGTTTCGACGTAGCCGCAGCCGCCGAGGGCGACCAGGACGGCAAGGCACAATACTGCTGAAACTCTCGACATGTCCCACTCCTAACACACGGAGGGAACCTGTCATAGTGTAAGCACGCTGCCGTCGACAATGATAATTTCACGTGGTAGCACGGCGGTTTGCCGCCGCGGCGGCGCATCCGGCGAAAAGCGCAGCCCTGCGGCAAGACAAAAAAACGGGGAGCGGCGCTGGCCGCTCCCCGCCTGATTGTCGGAATTGCGTGTTTAGAACGCGATTCCCGTACCGGCCATAATGGCAAGGCCAGAGTAGTTCGGATCGGCATTGCCGGCCGCGCTCGACTTGTAATGCGTGTAGTCGACGCCGATGCCGACATCGATGCCTGGCCCGAGCACGTAGTCGGTGGACAGGGAGTAGACGTCGTTCTGCGCGCCGGAATTGACGTTGCGGTTCTTATAGATCGCCCGCGTCCAGTCCACGCTGACCGAGAACGGACCCATCGTGTAGCGGGGACCGATATCCCAGGTGTCGCGCTGCTGGTGGCCCGACGAGACAGTCGCCGAATTGTTCGGCGTATCGCTATCGTAGAGGCGCTCGTAGGCGCCGCCGAAGGCGATCGGACCCCAGGTCACGACGCCGCCGCCGCTGCCGGCGAACGGGTTGTTGCGGCCGGTGATGCTGGCGCCGACCGGTGCTGCGTAGACGCGATGGCCACTGGAGAAGCCGACATAAGCGTCGAGACCGAAATCGCCGAACTTGCCGCTATACGAACCGGCG
>DATAQP010000578.1:0-8861 GCA_036264595.1 Allostellaceae bacterium | reverse complement strand
TCACCACCCATGTGCCCGAGCCGATCGGCCGCGCCTATGGCCGCAAGGACCTCGCCTCGACGCCGCTCCTCGCCCTGCTCGAGCGCTCGGGCGTCGTCGCCGAGAGCGCCGAGCAGACGCTGGGGGCGCGGCTCGCCGACCCGACCGTCGCGGCTCATCTCGAAGTGAGCGTCGGCGCGCCGCTGCTCAGCCTCAACCGAATCGTCTACGACCCGGCGCGCCGCCCGGTCGAGCATATCCATGCGCTCTATCGGCCCGACCGCTACGAATACCGCATGTCGCTGACCCGCGAGCGCGGCCGCGTCGGCAATGTCTGGTCGCCGCCCGCCGCGCCCGTTCCGCTCCATCGCGCCAAATCGTGACCAAGAGGGGGGTCCATCATGTCAAATCCGCAATCGATCGTTACCCGCCGCCGCGTGCTCGCCGGCGCCGGGGCCACTGCCATCGCCACGCTCGGCGCGCCCGCCATCCTGCGCGCCCAGGCGAAGACGGTCAAAGTCGGCATCATCCACCCGGTGACCGGCGGCGTCTCCTATTCCGGCACGCAAGGCCGCGCCGGCGCGCAGATGGCAGTCGAGGACATCAACGCGAAGGGCGGCATCAAATCGCTCGGCGGCGCGACGATCGAGGCCCTCCTCGCCGACGCCCAGTCCAAGGTCGACGTCGCGGTGTCGGAGATCGAGAAATACAATGAGGCCGGCGTCTCGGCGGTCGTCGGCGGCTATGCCAGCTTCATCTGCCTCGCGACGACCCAGGCCGCCGCCAAGCACGGCATCCCCTATGTGGTGGATGTCGGCACCGACGACCGCATTATCTCGGCGGGGCTGACCAATACCTTCCGCTTCAGCCCGGGCTACGGCGTCTTCGTCAAGGCGGCGGTGCCCGCGCTCAAGGAGATCAACGCCTCGGCCGGCAACGCGGCCAAGACGGCGATCATCGTGCACGAGGATTCCGCCTTCGGCACCGGCACGGCCAATCTCCTCGCCAAGGAGCTGCCGGGGATCGGCATCGAGGTGCTGGAGATCATCAAGCATCCGACGCCGACCCTCGATTTCAACAACATCGTGCTGACGATCAAGGCGAAGAAGCCCGATATCGTCATCCCGGCCAATTACTACAACGAGTACGTCATCCTGGCGCGCACCATGCAGCAGCAGAAGGTGCGGCCGAAGGGCATCTACTCGGTGCTCGGCGGCGGCGCCTCGCAATACAAATTCGTCAAGGAGTTCCCGCAGGCCGCCCAGTACATCATGGACTGCAACCACTGGTACGATCCCAAGAAGCCGGCAGCGCTCGAGCTCAAGAAGCGGACCGAGGCCAAGCACCTCTTCTACACCTACGAGGTCTTCCTCAATTACAACGCGGTGATGCTGCTGGCCGACGCGATCGAGCGCGCCGGATCGACCGATCGCGCCAAGATCACCGAGGCGCTCGCCGCGAGCAGCTGGGGCGGCCATTTCATGCCCTACGGCCCGACGAAGTTCGAGAACGGCCAGAACACCGGCGCCCGCGCGGTGAACCTCCAGGTCCAGGACAACGACATCAAGGTCATCCTGCCGCCGGAATTCGCCAACGCGAAACCGGTCTTTCCGATGCCGGCCTAGTCCGCATCCGCTAGCCGGGCCGGCGCAAACCGCCAGCCCGGCGCGCATTTATCTCAAGGCCCGTCATGTTCGAAATGGAGATCGTGCTGCCGGCGGTGCTGAACGGCATCGCGACAGGCGCGGTCTATGCTCTGGTGGCGCTCGGTCTGACGCTGATCTACGGCGTGCTGCACATCGTCAATTTCGCCCATGGCAGCCTCTTGATGCTGGCGCTCTACGGCGTCTATTTCCTCTATACGCTCCTCGGCATCGACCCCTATGTCGCTCTGCCGATCATGGTGCCTGTCATGTTCGCGCTGGGCTATGCGCTGCAACGCAGCGTGATCGCCACCGCCAGCCACGGCAGGGAGGACAATATCCTGCTGGTGACGCTCGGCCTTTCCATCATCATCGATAATCTCGCGCTTTATCTGTGGAGCGCCGACACCCGCACGATCAACCCGAGCTATGCCTTCGACACGGTGGATTTCGGCATCGCTTTCATCGCCGTGCCCAAGCTCGTGTCGTTCCTCGGCGCCCTGCTGGTCACCGTCCTGCTCTGGCTCCTCATTCAGCGTACCGATCTCGGCAAGGCGATCCGCGCCGTCGCCCGCGAGCGCCATGGCGCCCGCCTCGTCGGCATCGATGTCGAGCACATCTTCGCCATGAGCTTCGGCATCGGCATCGCCTGCGTCGGTGCCGCCGCCTGCCTGCTGCTGCCGAGCTACTACGCGCATCCCGGCGTAGGCGAGAGCTTCGTCATCGTCGCCTTCACCATCGTCGTGCTCGGCGGCATGGGCAGCTTCGTCGGCGCACTCGTCGGCGGGATCATCATCGGGCTGACCGAATCGCTCGGCGGGCTGTTCCTCGGCGAGAATCTCGGGCGGATCGGCATCTTCGTCATCTTCATCGCCATCCTGCTGTTCCGCCCGGCCGGGCTGTTCGGTCAGCGCGCAACATGAAGACGAAAGGCGCCCTCGTCATCGCGCTACTGGTCGCGCTGATCCCGCTGCCGCTGCTGGTGCATTCGGATTTCTGGCTGCATTTCGCCATCATGACGCTCTATTTCGCCCTGCTCGGCCAGGCGTGGAACCTGCTCGGCGGCTATGGTGGGCAGCGCTCCTTCGGCCATGCGGCGTTCTTCGGCACGGGTGCCTATGCGGCAGCCATGCTGCAGCTCGATTTCGGCATCAGCCCGTGGGCCGGCCTCGTCCTCGCCGGCCTGCTCGGCGCCGCCGCCGGCGCGCTGGTCGGCGCGCTCAGCTTTCGCTACGGGCTGCGCGGCTCCTATTTCGCCCTCGTCACCCTGGCCTTCGCCGAGGTCTTCCGCATCGTCGCCGATTCGGTGCCCTTCACCGGCGCCGGCGTCGGCCTGCAGATTCCCTTGCGGCAGAGCGCGGCCAATTTCCAGTTCGCCGACAAGGCGGGCTTCTACGCCGTGATCCTGGCGCTGACTGTTCTGGCGACCGGCCTCGCTTGGTGGATCGAAAATTCGCGCTTCGGCGCCGCGCTGGTCGCCGTGCGCGAGAACGAGAACGCGGCGCGCGCGCTCGGCATCGATATCGACCGCACCAAGCTCGGCGCCATCCTGATCTCCGGCGCGCTCAGCGGCCTCGCCGGCAGCTTCTACGTGCAGTACTACCTCTATATCGATCCGCGCATCGCCTATGGCGTAGAGGTCTCGGTGGCGGCGTTGCTGGTGCCGCTCATCGGCGGAACCGGCACGGTGCTGGGGCCGCTCGTCGGGGCACTCGCCTTGCGAACGCTCAACGAGGTCAGCGGCGGCCTGACCGGCGGCGCGCCCGGCCTCAACCTCGTGCTCTACGGCGCGCTGCTGATCGTCATCCTCGCCTTCCTGCCCGACGGGCTGGTCAGCCTCGTCACAAGGCTGCGCCGCCGCCATGCTTGAGGTCGCCGGCATCACCAAGAGCTTCGGCGGCCTGATCGCGGTGTCGGAGGCCAGCCTCTCCGTCCGCGAAGGCAGCATCACCGCGCTGATCGGCCCCAACGGGGCGGGCAAGACCACGCTCTTCGGCATCATCGCCGGCTTCATCCCGGCCGATCGCGGCGCGATCTGGTTTGCCGGCAAGCCCATCCTCGGCGTGCCGGCTCACAAGCTCGCCCGCATCGGCCTCGTGCGCACCTTCCAGATCGTGCAGCCTTTCGCGGGACTGACGGTGCGCGAGAACATCGCCGTCGGCTGCCAGCTGCGCGAGCGTAGCCGGGTCAAGGCGCTCGCCGAGGCCGCGGAAGTGGCACGTCGCGTCGGCATGGACGCACTGATCGACCAGCCGGCCGCCGGCCTCACCATCGCCGGACGCAAGCGGCTGGAGCTTGCCCGGGCGCTGGCGACACGGCCCCGGCTTCTCCTCCTCGACGAGGTGATGGCCGGGCTCAACCCGACGGAGATCGCCGAGCTGGTGCCGCTCGTCCGCGCCATCCGCGAATCCGGGGTGACCTTGCTGTTGACCGAGCATGTCATGCAGGCGGTGATGGGCCTCGCCGAGCAGGTCTATGTCCTCAATAACGGACGCATCATCGCCGACGGACCGCCCGCCGCCATCGTCGCCGATGCAAGGGTGATCGAGGCCTATCTCGGGCATGGCGCCGCCGCGCGGCTGAAGGGCGCCCATGCTTGACGTGCCCATGCTTGAAGTTGGCGGCCTTGCCGCCGGCTATGGCGCCCTGCCGGTGCTGCGCGGCATCGACTTCACCATCGCTACCGGCGAGATCGTCGCCGTTCTCGGCAGCAACGGCGCCGGCAAGTCGACTCTCAACAACGTCCTCTCCGGCCTCGTCAAGCCGAGCGCCGGGCGCGTAAGCTTCTGCGGCAGCGAGATAACAGGCGCGCCGCCCGCCGCCATCGTCGCGCTCGGCCTCATCCAGGTGCCGGAAGGGCGGCGCATTTTCCCCAATCTGACGATCCGCGAGAATCTCGAGATCGGCTCCTATCGCCGCGGCCGGCCGCACCGCGCCGCCAATCTCGAGCGCGTCACCACGATCTTTCCCAGGCTGCGCGAGCGCATGACGCAGCTCGCCGGCACGCTGTCGGGCGGCGAGCAGCAGATGCTGGCGATCGGCCGCGGCCTGATGGCGGAACCGCTTCTCCTCATTCTCGACGAGCCGTCGCTCGGCCTCTCGCCGCTGCTCGTCGAGGAGATGTTCGCCCTCATCGCCGGCATCCGCGCCGAAGGCCTCTCCGTCCTGCTGGTCGAGCAGAATGTGATGCAATCGCTCGCCATTGCCGACCGCGCCTATGTGCTGGAGCAAGGCCGGTTCACGCTGAGCGGCGCCGGCGCGACCCTGCTCGACGATCCCAGGCTGCGCCAAGCCTATCTCGGACTATGACCGCAACGATTTCAGCGAGGCTGCCATGACATCGCTCCGCTCCCGCTTCCACCAGAAGGAGATCGTGGTGGCGCCCGGCTGCTACGACGCGCTCTCGGCGCATATGATCGAGCGCGCCGGCTTCGCCGCCGCCTATCTCTCGGGCGCCTCCATCGCCTATACGCGCTTCGCCCGGCCGGATATCGGCCTCATCGGCATGAGCGAGGTCGCCGACACGATCGGCGTCATTCGCGAGCGGGTGGCGATTCCGCTCATCGTCGACGCCGATACCGGATTCGGCAATGCGCTCAACGTCGTGCGCACGGTCAAGCTGTTCGCCAATCGCGGCGCCACGGCGATCCAGCTCGAGGACCAGACGACGCCCAAGCGCTGCGGCCATCTCGCCGACAAGGCGCTGGTTCCCGCCCCCGAGATGGTCGGCAAGCTCAAGGCCGCCCTCGATGCGAGGCCGAGCGAGGAGGTTCTGATCATCGCGCGCAGCGACGCGATCGCGGTCGAGGGCTTCGCCGCCGCGCTCGACCGCGCCGAGACCTATCGCGAGGCCGGCGCCGACATGCTGTTCATCGAGGCGCCGCGCAGCGAGGCGGAGCTCGCCGAGATCGGCGCGCGCTTCCGCGACCGCGCCCCGCTCATGGCCAACATGGTCGAGGGCGGCAGGACGCCGCTCAAGACGGCAGCCGAGCTGGAAGCCCTTGGCTTCGCCCTGGTCATCTTTCCCGGCGGCACGGTACGCGCGCTGGCGCATTGCTTCGCGGCTTATTTCGCCAGCCTGCACCAGCACGGCACCACGGAGCCTTATCGGCCGCGCATGGTCGATTTCGTCGGGCTCAACGACATCATCGGCACGCCGGAGATGCTCGAGCTCGGCCGGCGCTACGACGGCGAGGCGGCCGCGACGGCGCCGAAAGGGCCATGAGCGTCAAGCCGGCGGCCGCCGGCATCCACTTCCCGGTCACCGTCCCGGTGCTGGTGATCGGGTCAGGCGCCTGCGGCCTGACCGCGGCGCTCGCGGCCCATGATGCCGGGGCAGAGGTGCTGGTGCTCGAGCGCGACCGCATGCCGCGCGGCTCGACGGCGCTGTCGTCAGGGTTCATCCCGGCCGCCGGCACGCGCTTCCAGCGCGAAAAGGGCATCGAAGACAGCCCGGCGCTGCTCGCCGCCGACATCATGGCGAAGAACAAGGGGCGCTCGAGCCCGATCGTGACGGCGCGCGTCGCCGAGCGCGTCGGCCCGACCTTGGAATGGCTGGCCGACCGCCATGGCGTGAAGTTCGAGGTGATCGAGGGGTTTCTCTATCCCAGCCATTCCGTGCTGCGCATGCATGCGACGCCGCAGCGCACCGGCGCCGACCTCATGACCTATCTGCTTGCCGCCGCCGAGGCCGCCGGCATCGCCACCATGGCCAGCGCCCATGTCGTGGCGCTCTTCGCCGAGGAGGATGGCCGGATCGCCGGGGTCGAAATCGCGCGGCCCGACGGGGCGCGCGAGACCATCGGCTGCGCCGCGCTGGTGCTCGCCTGCAACGGCTATGGCGGCGATCCGGCGCTGGTGCGGCGCTACATTCCAGAGATGGCGGGGGCGCTCTATTTCGGCCATCAAGGCAACCAGGGCGACGCGCTGCGCTGGGGCGAGGCGCTGGGCGCCCGCTTGCGCGATCTCGGCGCCTATCAGGGCCACGGCTCGGTGGCGCATCCGCACGGCATCCTCATCACCTGGGCGTTGATGATGGAGGGCGGCTTCCAGGTGAATGCGGAGGGGCGGCGCTTCTCCAACGAGCAGCGCGGCTATTCCGAGCAGGCTGTGGATGTGCTGAACCAGCAAGGCGGCGTTGCCATCGAAATCTACGATGCGCGCCTCCACGCGCTCGGTCTCGACTTCGAGGATTACCGCAACGCGGTGGCGGCAGGCGCCATTCGCAGCGCCGAGAGCATCGAGGCGCTGGCTGTCCTCTTCGGTCTTCCCGCGCCTGCCCTCGCCGCGACGCTCGCGGAGACGCGCGCGACGGCGGCGGGCGAGCGTACCGATCCGTTCGGCCGCGATTTCACCAGGAAGCCGACCCTGGCGCCGCCGTTCTACGGCGTGCGGGTGACTGGGGCGCTGTTCCACACCCAGGGCGGGCTGGAGATCGACGCCGATGCCCGCGTGCTCCGCCGCGACGGACGGCCCCTGCTCAACCTGCTTGCCGGCGGCGGCGCGAGCCGCGGCCTCTCGGGGCCGGAGCGCGCCGGCTATTTCTCCGGCGGCGGGCTGCTCGCCGCGGTAACAATCGGCCGCATCGCCGGCGAGACCGCGTCGCGCCTCGCCGGCTCGGCTCGCGTCGAAGCCTGATCCGCTGTCCGCGCGAAAGCGGGGACGGCGAATGAGGATGGTGGTGGGGCGCCGAGATGAAGTTCGCCGCGCATCGTCCGGATCCTCGTTGATCTAAGTCAACAGGTATCGACCGAAGGTGTGCATAGTGAGAAACTGACAAGCTGGACCCCGGCACGAAGCACCGACACGCTCTATCGGGTTCAGTCATGGCGCGGCCAACGGGCGTCCACGGCTCAAGATCAGCACCACGACGAACGACATAGGAGGTCAGCGATGAAGTCCCGTAGCTGTACGCCAGCCTTCTTGTTCCTCTTAGCCGTGCTTACCGGGTGCGCGTCGACGAATGTCACCCAGGAAACGCCGATGGTCGACGAAGCGATCGCGCGGCCCAATCGGATCTGGGTATACGACTTCGTTGCGACGCTCGGCGACGTCCCCGCCGACGCCTCGATCGGGACTGCCGTCGGTACCCCGAGCAAGCCGCCAACGGCAGAGGAGATCAAAACCGGCCGTCAGCTCGGCGCGCTTATCGCTAAGGACTTGGCTGCCGATATCCAGGCGATGGGCCTTTCGGCTGTGCAGGCCGGGTCTGGCTCATCGCCACAAGTCGGCGACGGCGTGATCCGCGGCTATCTCGTCTCGGTCGAAGGTGGCAGCGCGGCCCGGCGTTTCGTGATCGGATTCGGCTCCGGAACGTCGGAGATGGACACCGTGGTCGAAGGCTATCTCATGACCTCCCAAGGCTTGCGCAAGCTCGGGTCCGGAACGCTTAGCTCATCCGGAGGCAAGACACCGGGGGTCGTCATGCCGGCCGCTGTGGCCATTGCGTCGGGCAGCCCGGTCGGCCTGATCGTCGTCGGCGGGGCGAAAATTTATGGTGAGATGAGCGGCCGGAATGCGCTCGAGGGGCGGGCCAAGGCGACGGCCGATGAAATTGCGGAGCAGCTCAAAATCAGATTCCAGGACCGGGGCTGGATAAGTTGAGAGCTGGGCTGTCGGCGAGGTCGAATTGAAAAACGTCTAACGGAAAGCAATTCAATTAGCTTTGCCCCTGCTAGCTAGGTTTTCTGTTCTGCCGCTCCTAAGGCGCGGTGTGTCTGCGCCTTAGCAAGCAGTTTTTTCATCACCTGCTGCCGCATTTCTCCCGTGGTGTGGAGATTCAGCAACCCCCGCCCGAAGGATCAGCTGAGAGTTTCCAGATAGGCAGCAACAGCAGGAGTCTCCTGTGCGTGAACGAAAAATGCAGGGCATGAAGACGAGGACAAAGATCGCGATAGCTTGCCAGGGCGGCGGAAGTCAGACCGCATTCACGGCTGGTGCGCTGAAAGCGTTGTGCGAGGCGAAAATCGGCGATGAGTTCGAGGTTGTCAGCATCAGCGGCACTTCCGGCGGGGCAGTCTGCGCGGCGCTGGTGTGGTTCGCGTTTGAGAAGGATGAAGATCCCCTGTGGGGACGGCTCATGAATTTCTGGAAGGACAATACGGCGCAGGGCTGGGCCGAGGTGACATTCAATCAGCTTGTCGTAGACTCAATGCGGCTGGTCAATCGCGGTGCGCTTCCGACCACACAGCTCAGCCCATCCTCGCCGCTGATGCGCACGATGATGGACTTGGCGACGAT
>DATAQP010000522.1:0-1865 GCA_036264595.1 Allostellaceae bacterium | reverse complement strand
TGCATGACGATGGGCACCGCCTCGACGATGGCGGCGATGACCGAGGTGCTCGGCCTTACGCTGCCCGGCGCCTCGTCGATCCCGGCGGTCGATTCCGGCCACGCGCGGATGGCGACGGCGAGCGGCCGGCGCATCGTCGAGATGGTGTGGGGCGATCTCAAGATAAACGACCTGCTGACCAAATCCGCCTTCGACAACGCGATCACCACGCTGATGGCGATCGGCGGCTCGACCAATGCCGTCATCCATCTCGTGGCGATGGCGGGCCGGGCGGGAGTCGATCTGCCGCTCGACCGCTTCGACGAGCTGGCGCGGACGACGCCGCTGCTCGCCAATATGCGGCCCTCGGGCAAGTATCTCATGGAGGATTTTTTCTATGCCGGCGGCTTGCGCGCCCTGCTGCGCCAGCTCGGCGACAAGCTCGACACTGGCTGCCTCGCTGCCAATGGCAAGACGCTCGCCGACAACATCGCGCGCGGCGAGATCTACAATGACGACGTCATCCGCTCGCCCAACAACGCGATGCAGCAGGAGGGAGGGCTCGCGGTGCTGCGCGGCAATCTCGCGCCCAACGGCGCCGTCATCAAGCCTTCGGCGATGGAGCCGCATCTCCTCAAGCATAGCGGCAAGGCAATCGTCTTCCGCGACTACAACGACATGAGCGCGCGCATCGACGATCCTGATCTCGACGTCACCGCCGATTCCGTGCTCGTGCTGCAGAACGCCGGTCCGCAGGGCGGCCCCGGCATGCCGGAATGGGGTCAGCTGCCGCTGCCCAAGAAGATCCTCAAGGAAGGCGTGCGCGATATGGTGCGCATCTCGGACGCGCGGATGAGCGGCACGAGCTATGGCGCCTGCGTCCTGCATGTCTCGCCTGAATCCTTCGTCGGCGGGCCGCTGGCGCTGGTGCGCGACGGCGATGTGATCGAGCTCGACGTGCCGGGGCGCAAGCTGCATCTTGCCGTCTCCGATGACGAGCTGGCGCGCCGCAAGAAGGCATGGAAGGCGCCGAAACCGCATTACGAGCGCAGCTACGGCGCGCTCTTCAGCGCCCATATCGGCCAAGCCGAGAAGGGCTGCGATTTCGACTTCCTGGCCAGCCACGTGCCGGTGAAGGAGCCGGAGATTCATTGAGTTGTAGGGGCGGGGCTTGTCCCCGCCCGCGGGCCGGGACAACCCGGCCCCTACGTGAGACGCTGAGGGCTCATCATATGATCGACGATCTGCCGCGGAACAACTTCAAGCGTGCGCTCGCTTCCGGCGCGCCGCAAATCGGGCTGTGGCTCAGCATGACCAGCCCGGTCGCCACCGAGGTGGTCGCCGGCGCCGGTTTCGACTGGGTGCTCGTCGACATGGAACATTCGGCTAACGATCTCGCCGATGTCGTGGCGCATCTGCGCGCCACCGTCGGCGGCAGCGCCGAGCCGGTGGTTCGCGTGCCCTGGAACGAGCCGGTGCTGGTCAAGCGCGTGCTCGATGGCGGCGCGCGCAGCCTGCTCTTCCCCTTCGTGCAGTCGGCGGATGAGGCGCGCCGCGCCGTTGCGGCGACGCGCTACCCGCCCAAGGGCATCCGCGGCGTCGCCGGGACGACGCGCGCCAACCGCTACGGCAGGGTCAAGGATTACGCCAAGCGCGTTGAGGACGAGCTCTGCGTCCTCGTTCAGGTCGAGACGCAACAGGCGCTCGGCGAGATCGAGGCGATCGCTGCCGTGGACGGCGTCGACGGGCTCTTCATCGGCCCGGCGGATCTCTCCGCCTCGATGGGCCATCTCGGCAATTGGCAGCGTCCGGAAATTTGGCAGGCAATCATTTCCGCCGGCGAGCGCATCCGCAAGGCCGGCAAGGCGCCCGGCTTCCTCAGCGCG
>DATAQP010000435.1:0-4669 GCA_036264595.1 Allostellaceae bacterium | reverse complement strand
CGATGAGCGATGAGTTCATCATCGTCAGCGCCGCCGATAGCGGCTATTTCCCGCTGCTCCGTGACCTCGTCCTCTCGATCCGCGACAAGGCCACCGGGGCGGGTGCGCCGATCGGTGTCTTCGATCTCGGCCTCTCGGCGGATCAGCGCGCCTGGCTCGGCGAGCGGGGCGTCGCCGCGGCGGAGCCAGGCTGGGACGTCGACTTCCCGCGCCGCAAGCAGACGCCGGTGATCCGCAAGGCGCAGATCGCGCGGCCCTTTCTGCGACGCTATTTTCCCGGTTATGCCACCTATCTGTGGATCGATGCCGATGCCTGGGTGCAGGAATGGTCCGCCGTCGAGACGCTGCTGGCGGCATCCGCCGGTGGCAAGCTGGCGATCTGTCCCGAGCTCGACCGCTCCTACAAGCGTCATTACAAGCGCCCGAAACTGCTCGGCATGACGCTGCAATGGCGCTGCTATCGCACCGCGTACGGGCTGCGTATCGCCGACCGCCTGGGGCGCAACCCGATGCTCAATTGCGGCGTCTTCGCGCTGCGCGGCAACTCGCCGTCCTGGGATTCCTGGATCGCGGCGATGAAGATCGCCCTGCAGCGCACCAATTTCGTCTTCATCGAGCAGATCGCGCTCAACTATGCAGTGTTCGCCGGAACGGTCCCGGCGACCTTCCTGCCGGCGACTTGTAACTGGCTGTGCGGCGACGCGGCGCCGATGTGGGACGAGGCGCGCCAACGCCTGGTCGAGCCGAACGCGCCCTATCAGCCGCTCGGCATCCTCCATCTCGCCGGCGAGGGGCAGAAGGAGAAGAGCTTCACTCTGGCGACGACATCAGGTGGCAGCCTGACCACCGGGCTGCGCTATTCGGTGCCGCACCCCGCGGCGCCGCTGCCCGGTTGAGCGCGGCGCACGGCATGCGGATCGCGCTCTTCGAAATGTTCCCGCAATGGCCCCTGGCGCGCCAGACGCCGGGCGGCTCGCTGCGTTGGGGCGAGGCGGAATTCGCCATCAACCCGCCGGGCGGCACGTTCGATGGCTGTGTCGTCTTTGACGGGCTGCTCGCCACGACGGCAATCGAGTGCCCGGCGGATCGCACGGTCTTCATTGCCGGCGAGCCGCCCTCGATCAAGCTCTACCACACAAGCTTTATCGAGCAGTTCGCCACCGTCGTCACCTGCCATAGCGATACGCCGCATCGCCGCAAGCTGCACAAGCAGCAAGGCTATCCCTGGCATATCGGCGTGGCGCGCCGCAACGGCGGCCTCGTGGCGACGCACGATTACGATGGCATCCGCGCCGCCTCGCCGCCCGCCAAGAGCAAGCTGATCTCGGTGATCGTCTCGGACAAGGCGGTGACGCCTGGCCACGCCTATCGCCGCGCCTTCGTCGCCCGGCTGCAGCAGCATTTCGGCACGCGCATCGACGTCTTCGGCCGCGGCATCCGGCCGATTGCCGACAAGGCCGACGGCATCCTGCCGTACCGCTACCACGTCGCGCTCGAGAACAGCGAGTTTCCCGACTACTGGACCGAGAAGCTGGCCGATTGTTTCCTCGGTTTCGCCCACCCGCTTTATTGGGGTTGCCCCAATATTACACGCTATTTTCCCGCCGAGTCCTACACGGCGCTCAACATCCACGATCCCGCTAAGGCGATTGCCGCCGTCGAGCACGCGATTGCCGAGGACCGCTACGAGCGCTCGCGCGCTGCCGTGGCTGAGGCGCGCAACCGCGTGCTGGACACCTACAATCTCTTCGCCCTCGCCGAGGAACTGGTCGGCGCGGCGTCGGCGCTGCCGCCAAGCGCTTGTCGGCTCAAACCGGAATCAGTGTTCCGCGACAGCCTGACGAAGAAGCTGCGCCAGCGCCTGCGGCGCACCGTGCCGCGCCGCTTCCGGCGCAAGGCCCCGGCGCTCTAACGATGGATATACCGCACGGTGCTCGTCGCGCTCGTCTGCATGCGTCTTTTTCCGCAACTTGCTCGCGTCGACAGCCTGGAGCCGTCATCATGACGACGCTCCTCGTGCAAGGCTTCTAGACGATGCCGATCCTGAAACGCCTAACCGGTCTCTACGAGAGCCGCGGCATCTTGATCTCGACCGGGCTCAACCCCTGTCATTTCGGCAATCTGCTGCAGGCCAATTTCACCTGGTTCATCAAGGACGGCAAGAGCCTGACCAACGGCCTCGGCATCGCCATGCAGGAGATCTATTTCCTCGAATGCCTGTTCGCCGCGCTGCATCCGAGGAACATCTTCGCCATCGGCAATTCGGCGGGCTGGAGCAGCTTCGCGCTCGCCCTGCTCAACCCGGCGGCACGGGTCGTCGCCATCGATGCCGGCTTCGATCAGAACGCGCTCGAAGGGCTCGACTTCACCAATCGCGTCGCCGCTGAGGAGGGGCTCGATCTGAGCGCCCTCAAGGCGGCGTCGCCCGACGGCGTCGCCGCGGTGGTCGCGGCGCACATGACCGGCCCGATCGATTTCGCCTTCATCGACGGCTACCACAGCCAGGAGCAGGTGGTGCGCGATTTCACCGCTTTGCGTGCCCATGCCGCGCCGGATTGCGTCTATCTCTTCCACGACGTCCACGAATTCAAGCTGCAGCCCGGGGTCGAGGAGATCGCGCGGCTCTCCGGGCTGAGCTGGCAGCTGCTGCTCGGCACGCCGTCGGGAATGGCGGTGGTCTACGATGCCAGGCTCAGCCCTGGCCTGGCCGACGAGATCGCCCCCTTCCACGCGCATGAGGAGGCGCTTGCCCTGCTGGCCGAGGAGGTCTGGAAGAGCCAGCACCGGCGCCTGCACAAATGGCGGCGCAGCCTCGCCAAGCGCCGCGCCTGGGCGAAGCGCCGCTTCGGCCTATAGAAGCCGCCGGAACGCAGCTCCGGCGGCCGGCGGAAAGTTACTTCGGCATGACTTGGCCGCGGATCTCGCCGCCCGGATTGGCCTTGGTGTGGACGTTGACGTACCATTTCCCGGCAAGCAGATCGGCGGCTTGGGCGTCGGTCAGGGTCGCCGAGCCCTCGGCTGGGCTGGGCGGGGCGCCGCTGCCGATCGGGATGACGACGCCGGCATTGGCACCCGGCGCCGCCGGGCCGTGGAAATGCGCCGCCGTCGCATCGCCGCTCAGGCCGCTATAGGTGAGCTTGTAGGCGAGTTTTTTGGTCGCTTTGTCGTAGCTGACATTCGCCTCGCCCTTGCCGGTCGAGGTGGTGGGCGGCACCTCGTTGGCGCCCGACAGCGCGACCACGGCGCTTTCCGCCGCAGCGCCGCCGATGCCGGCGACGAACACGAGTGTGGCAATGCCGCCGGCGAGCAGCAATCCGGCCCCGAGTCTCGGTGATCCACCCATCGCTTTGTCCCTCCCTATGTTGCGGGCGTCGCGCGCCATCGCCTCCGATCATCGCCGCGAAGGATGGTTCGGCGCCAGGGGATGCGCTCGCTCGGGCGGTCACATGTTCGTTAGCGGGGCGGAACGGCGAGCGAATCGCGAAGAGAGGTGACGCCGGCTGGCGAAACTTCGTAAGCTGATCGTCCTTTCATCCCCTCGGGAGTGGGAACGACGATGGCACTAGCAAGGAAAAGTAAGAAATTGGGACTGCTCGAGCGGCTTGCCGCCGGGCCGGTGATCTGCGCCGAGGGCTATCTTTTCGAGTTCGAGCGGCGCGGCTATCTGCAGGCAGGCGCCTTCGTCCCCGAGATCGTGCTCGAGCATCCCGATCTCGTCGCCGAGCTGCATCGCGAGTTCGTCCATGCCGGCTCGGACGTCGTCGAGGCCTTCACCTATTACGCCCATCGCGAGAAACTGCGCGTCATCGGCCGCGAGAAGGATCTCGAGAAGATCAACAAGCAGGCGCTCAAGATCGCCAAGAAGGTCGCCAAGGAGAGCGGCGCGCTGGTCGCCGGCAATATCTGCAATACCAGCGTCTACGTGCCCGACGACGGCAAGGCGGCCAAGGAGGTGCGCCGACAATTCCGCGAGCAGATCGGCTGGGCCGCCGACGCCAAGGTCGATTTCATCGTCGGCGAGACCTATTCCTTCGGCGGCGAGGCGCTTCTCGCGGCGCAGATGATCAAGAAGCATTCGAGCCTGCCGGCGGTGGTGACGCTGGCCATCCATCGCGAGGACACCACGCGCGAGGGCTGGTCGGTCGCCGAGACCTGCAAGCGGCTGGAGGATGCCGGCGCCGATGTCGTCGGCCTCAATTGCGCGCGCGGCCCGGTCACCATGCTGCCGCTGCTCGAAGAGGTGCGCAAGGCGGTGAAGGTGCCGATCGCCGCGCTGCCGGTGCCCTACCGGACGACCGCCAGCGAGCCGAACTTCCAGTCGCTCACCGACCCGCATTGCGACTGTCTGCCGCGCGAGAAGCCGTTTCCCACCGGCCTCGATCCCTTCACCTGCAACCGCTGGGAGATCGCGGCCTTTACCAAGAAGGCCTACGAGATCGGCGTGCGTTATCTCGGCGTCTGCTGCGGTGCCGGCCCGCACCATATCCGTGCCATGGCCGAGGCGCTCGAGCGCAAGCCGGCGGCGAGCCGCTACACCGAGGACATGTCGAAGCATTACGTCCTCGGCTCGCATAAGAGCTTCCGCAAGGCGAATACCGAGTACCGCACGCGGCTGCAGGGGACGAAATAGCCACGGCGATATTTGTAGGGGCGGGGCTCTGCCCCGCCC
>DATAQP010000407.1:0-1707 GCA_036264595.1 Allostellaceae bacterium | reverse complement strand
CGCCGTGCTTCCGATCCTTTCCTCGAACGCAGGCTCGCATCGACGGGAGCCACGACGTGGCGGATCGTTGATCGCAAACCCTGGCAGGCCGGCCGCATCGATGTCAAGTGGCACAATGAACGGCTGCCTCTCTCGGGTGGCCGATTCGCGCTCGATGTATGGAGTTCGCTCGTGCATCTTCGCACTTCCTCCTTCATCGAGATGGCCTCCCTGCAGGGTTGGGTTCGCAGCCCCGAGGCTGACCTGGCCACCGGCCTGCCGCTGAGCGATGCGGAGCGTCCCTCCGTTCCGCTCGCGGTCGCCGAGGGCGTCCGCAAGGTGGCGACGGATATGGACTCCGATCACAAGGAGGTCCTGTGCCTGCTCGATCAGAGCGGGCAGACCGCCGTGGAGTGGCTTTCCCCACAGGCACGTGGCGCCTCGGATCTGTTCGAGCGGCATGAGGTGCGCGGCTGCGGCCGGTTCGAAGGCGACGAGGGAAGCCACGGCCCCTGGACCTACCGGGCGAGCGTCGGGGAGCCGTCGCCACTGACGATGCGCGGCGAGGACCAGTCGGGAGCGTCCATCGAGCGCGCCATGTCCGGTGGACGGTTCACCGATTTGGTGGCGACCGGCGCGCCGCTGTCGTTCGCGCCGCACGGCGAAGCGCTGACGCTGCTTCCGACGCCGACCGGCATTACCCGGATCGCGGCAACCGGCGACGAACGTCCGGTCCGGACGGCGAACGGCGCCACCGCCATTGCCCTCCTCGTCACCCCACGCGGCGATCTCGAGGTGCTGACGCCGGACGGCTTTGACGGCCGGAGCGAGTTGCGGCGCTCGTGCCCGATCGAGCGCCAGCTCGGCGACCTCGGTGCCATGAAGTTCGGCGCCCTCGACATATCCGATGACGGCCTTCTCGAACTGAGCGGCCGCCGCGGCAGCGAGGCGGTGTTCTACTCGGTGTCGTGCGCAGCAGGCGAGCCTGTCGTGATGCCGTGGTCGATGGCGATCCCGGTTGCCGGCCGCCGCCGCGTGACCGCGAGCCGCCTGCCGTGGGACCGGATCTGGCTGAACTGGACAGCCGGCCGCTTCGCCGCCGGCGCGGTCACGCCTTCGCCCACCCATGCGCTTTTGGCAAAGGACGCGGCGCCGGTGCGGTTCCTCAACGGCGGCGATCGCGCGTTCGCGGTCATGAACGACGATGTGCTGGAGATCGATGTGGACGCTCTGGTCTCGGCACTGAGCCACGATCATTGAAAACGCGGTGTGCGCAAGGCCTTCGTTGAATAGAGAGATTGTCACGTACACGGGAACGGAACCGAAGCGCGCGCCGTTGTTGGTGCGCCAACGCTTTGCTGCCCGGGTCGAGGCGTTCGGTCGGAGACCACGGATGCGTCGCTTCACAACCGGAACTGCCTGCGCCGCCGGTGTCGCGACCATGATCGGCCTCGCATGGGCGGCCTCCGACTCTCTGCCGCCCGACGCGAGCTACCGACCGCTGCCTGCGCAACCGTTCTCCGCCGTGCGCGCCGCCGACGAGGCGGAGAAGCCGGCGGTGATGCGGCGCCAAGCGGAGCTCTTGGAGTCCCGCTACGACCTCTCCGACCGGCCGCTCCCCGGCATCTTCATGTCGGGCCGCCGCAAGGCCGTTCAGGGCGGCGTGCGCGTGAAGCTTCCGCCCGGCACCACCTTCGACCAGCTGGCGCAGATGTCGCCGGACGCCAT
>DATAQP010000402.1:0-2156 GCA_036264595.1 Allostellaceae bacterium | reverse complement strand
CGGCAAGACCGGCGAGCCGGTCGCCCTGCTCGACGGGCCGGCGCTGACCGTGCGGCGCACCGCCGCCGCCTCGGCCCTCGCCGCCAGCTATCTCGCCCGGCCCGATTGCGAGCGCCTGCTGATGGTCGGCACCGGCGCGCTGGCGCCGCATCTCGTCGAGGCCCATGCCAGCGTGCGGCCGATCCGCAACGTGCTGATCTGGGGCCGCGACCCCGACAAGGCGACGCGGCTGGCGCAGCGTCTCGACCGCAAGACCCTCAAGGTCGCCGCGACCACCGATCTCGAGGCCGCGGTGCGCGGCGCCCATGTCATCTCCTGCGCGACGCTGTCGCACGAGCCGCTGATCCGCGGCGCCTGGCTGCCGCTTGGCGCCCATCTCGATCTCGTCGGCGGCTTCACGCCGGACCGCCGTGAGGCCGATGACGATGCGGTGCGCCGTGCCCGTGTCTTCGTCGACACGCGCGAAGGCGCCTGCAAGGAGGCGGGCGACATTGTGCAACCAATGCGCGCCGGTATCATCGGCGAGGACGACATCGCCGGAGACCTCTTCGAGCTGACGCGCGGTACCAGGGCCGGGCGGCGCTACCACGACCAGATCACCCTGTTCAAATCGGTCGGCACCGCCCTCGAGGACCTCGCCGCGGCCCAGCTCGCCTTCGAGCGCGTGCGCAGCTGACCTCCTCCCATGACGCAGAACATCTATGACGATGACGAGTTCTTTGCCGGCTACAGCCGGCTCGCCCGCTCGGTCGAGGGGCTGGATGGAGCGCCGGAATGGCCCTCGCTGCGCGCCTTGCTGCCCGACCCGATGGGGCTGCAGGTCCTCGATCTCGGCTGTGGCTTCGGCTGGTTCTGCCGCTGGGTGCGCGAGCAGGGAGTAACGGGCGTCCTCGGCATCGATGTGTCCGAGAAGATGCTGGCGCGCGGCCGGGCGATGACGCCGGACGCCGCAATCGCCTATGAGCGGGCCGATATGGAGCAGCTCGCTCTGCCGGCGGCAGCCTTCGACCTCGTCTACAGCTCGCTCGCCTTTCACTATATCGCCGGGCTCGACCGGCTGATGGCTGAGATCCATCGCGCGCTGGTGCCAGGCGGGCGCCTGGTCTTCTCGGTCGAGCACCCGCTCTACACCGCGCCCGCCCAGCCGGGCTGGTCGCTCGACGCGGCGGGGCGCAAGACCTGGCCGGTCGACTTCTATCTCGAGGAGGGCCCGCGCTCGACCGATTGGCTGGCCAAGGGCGTGATCAAGCGGCACCGCACGATCGCGACCTATCTCAATCTGCTGCTGCGCCTCGGCTTCGCCCTCTCCCATGTCGAGGAATGGGGCCCGAGCGAGGCGCAGATCGCGGCCCGGCCAATGCTCGCCGATGAGCGCCAGCGCCCGCCCTTCCTGCTGGTCGCGGCGCGGCGGTAGGGTGGCGATTCCCTCGCATCGGCTTCATGCGTCCTTCGAGACGCGGCCCTTCGCCGCGCTCAGGACCGCTCCTCAGGATGAGGTAAACCGTGAATGGCATATCAAAATCTCCTCTTCCTGAGGAGCGCCGCCAGGCGCGTCTCGAAGGACGCACAATGCCGATATTGTCCCTTCCCCTCCGTCGGCGTAGGTTGCGGCCGATGAGCGGGCGGAACCCCATTCTCTGCGCGATCGACACGCCGGATGCCGGCGCGGCGCGCGATCTCGCGGCGGCGGTCGGGCCCTTCGTCGGCGGGCTCAAGCTCGGCCTCGAGTTCTTCGCGGCGAACGGCCCCGAGGCGGTGCGCCGCGTCGCCGGCGCGGCGCCGCTCTTCCTCGACCTCAAGCTGCACGACATCCCGAATACCGTCGCCGGTGCCGTGCGGTCGGTGGCGCCGCTCGCACCCCTGCTGCTGACCATCCATTGCGCCGGCGGGATGGCCATGATGAAGGCGGCAGTGGAGGCGGCGGCATCGGTCAGCGATGTCCGGCGGATGAAGATCATCGGCGTCACCGTGCTGACCAGCCTCAACGACGCCGATCTCGCCAGCGTCGGCCAGAGCGGGCCGGCGCAGGACCAGGTGCGCCGCCTCGCCGCCCTCGCCAGGCAGGCCGGGCTCGACGGCGTCGTCTGCTCGCCCCACGAGGTCGCTGCCTTGCGCCGCGACTGCGGCGCGGGTTTCTTGCTCGTCGTTCCCGGCAT
>DATAQP010000375.1:0-10205 GCA_036264595.1 Allostellaceae bacterium | reverse complement strand
CTCTCCGCTTGTTGAGCTTGTCACCTATGCCGAGATAGTAGGCGCCATAGAGAACGGTGATCTCCGCGCGCGTCGGGTGCTGATGGGGCGGGATGACATAATTGTTGGGCAGCTTCAGGCGAATGGCGTAGGGGCCCTCCTTCGCGGGATCGCCGGAGATCACCGTCATTTGCGCGCCCTTCGGCAAAATGGGCGGCCCCGCCTGCCATGCGAATTGTTGGCCGGCGGATGCCGCGGTGCGGCTCTGAGCGAAGGCCGGCGCCCAGCCGGCGAGCAACAGGGAAAGTGCGATGATGCCGGTGCGCATGGTGTCCTCCGGGCTACGCGCTTGATATAAAACCAATTCTCGCAAAAGTTGGGTGTCAAATCTGGGGCCGGGCTCGGGACGGGGCTCGTCCCGTTTCGCCCTATCGTCGCTTCGCGTGTCCTTGTTAGACTTGGCTCCGCCCTTTCGCGAAAGAGAAGAACCTCAGATGCCTATCCTGCCCCGCGCGCTCGAGCTCCACGACGACCTCACCCAGATCCGCCGCGACATCCACGCCCATCCCGAATTGGCCTTCGCCGAGCAGCGCACCTCGGACATCGTCGCCGCCAAGCTCGCCGAATATGGCTGCGAAGTGCATCGCGGCCTCGCCAAGACCGGTGTCGTCGGCACGCTGCGGCGCGGCAACTCGCTGCGCGCGGTCGGCTTGCGCGCCGACATGGACTGCCTGCCGATGCAGGAGCTCAACAGCTTCGCCCATGCCTCGACGCAAGACGGGCGGATGCATGCCTGCGGCCATGACGGCCACACCACGATGCTGCTCGGCGCCGCGCGCGTTCTCGCCGAGACGCGCAATTTCGAGGGCGCCGTGCATTTCATCTTCCAGCCCGCCGAGGAGGGCGGCGGCGGCGGTAAGGTGATGATCAACGAAGGCCTGTTCGACAAGTTCCCCTGCGACGGCGTCTTCGCCATGCACAACATGCCCGACATCCCGATCGGCCATATCGGCGTCAGGCCGGGCCCGCTGCTCGCCTCGTCGGACCGCTTCGACATACGCATCAAGGGCCATGGCACCCATGCCGCGCACCCCGATCGCGGCATCGATCCCTTCGTCATCGGCGCGCAGATCACCCTGGCGCTGCAGACCATCGTCAGCCGCAACCTCGACCCGATCGACAACGCCATCGTCACCATCGGCTTCATGAAGGGCGGCAGCGCCTACAACGTCATCCCCGACGAGCTCGTCATCGGCGGCACGGCGCGCGCCTTCCGGCCCGAGGTGCGCGACCTCATCGAACGCCGGCTCGGCGAGATCGCGCGCGGCACCGCGGCGACGTTCGCCGCGACGGCGGAGGTCGAGTACAAGCGCAACTATCCGCCGACCATCAACGACGCCAGCGAGGCGGCTTTCGCCGCCGAGGTCGCTGCCGAGATCTGCGGCGAGGCGGCGGTCGACCGCAACATCCGCCCGTCGATGGGCAGCGAGGATTTCTCCTATCTCCTCAACGCCCGGCCGGGCGCCATGCTGTGGCTCGGCAACGGTGAGGGCGAGGGCGGCTGCTACCTGCACAACGCCAAATACGATTTCAACGATAGCGCCATCCCGACCGGCGTCAGCTTCTTCGTCCGCCTGGCCGAGCGCTTCCTGGCGCGCGAGGCGTAACAGTCTCACGGCGGAGGTGCGGAGAGGAGGAAACAACGTTGAACCACGAAGACACGAAGGTCACGAAGTGTCCTCCTTGGCGCTTCGCGCGATCATCCTTCTTCGTGTTCTTCGTGGTGAAACCTTTCTCTCGGCGACGGCCTGGCGAGTGCGCTATTCTAGTTGATTGGTTGGGAGGTTCGCATGGAACAGCGTTTTGATCGGGCCGAGGAGGATCTCGGCAATATCGTCGGGCTCGAGCACGTCAACGTACTGATTCCCGATCAGCAGATCGCGACGCTGTTCTACATCACCGGGCTGGGGCTGACGCGCGATCCGTATCTCATGACCGGCCTCAACAATATGTGGATCAATGTCGGGCGCAGCCAGTTCCACATGCCGACCGGCAAGCCGCAGGTGCTGCGCGGAATCGTCGGCATCGTCGTGCCCGACCGCGCGGCGCTGCTGCAGCGTCTCGCCGCGGTGAGGAAGCCGCTTTCCGGCACGAGCTTCGATTTCCGCGAGCACGACGATTATGTGGAGACGATCTCGCCCTGGGGCAACCGCATTCGCTGCCATGCGCCGGCGGCACGCTTCGGCCGCATCACCCTCGGCATGCCGTATGTCCAGTTCGACGTGGCACCGGGCACGCTGGACGGCATCGTCAAGTTCTATCGCCGGATGCTCGACGTGCCAGCGCGCATCGCCAAAGACGGGGAGGGACGTCACGCGGTGGTCGGCGTCGGCGACGCGCAGGAGCTGATCTTCCGCGAGACCGACCGCAAGCTTGCGCCGTATGACGGGCACCACATCGCGATCTACGTCGCCGATTTCTCCGGCCCGCATCGCCGCCTGCTGGAGAAGGGGCTGATCAGCGAGGAGAGCGACCAGCACCAATACCGCTTCGAGAACATCACCGACACCGACAGCGGCAAGGTGCTGTTCACCGTCGAGCACGAGGTGCGCAGCCTGCGCCACCCACTCTATGCCCGCGCGCTGGTCAACCGCAATCCGGCGCAAACCAATCGCGATTACGTGCCGGGGGCGGATGCGTGGAACTGGTCGGCTGCATAGGGAGCGAAAGCGCATGAGCACCCGCATCTACAGCGTCCGCTCCGAGGGTGCGAAATACGGCGTCAGCTTCGGCTCGGCGCTGGCGATGGTGATCTCCTACAACGCCAACCACTCGATCCTATGGGCGATCATCCATGGGATATTCGGCTGGTTCTATGTCGTCTACGCCGCGCTGACGCACGGTTGACGCGGCGGGCTGCCCCCGCATGTGAAATCGCGGCGCGATAGTCGGTCGTTAACCATCTTCGATCGACAATGCGGACGCGGTGATCGCGGCCCCGACACAATCGGGCGAATCTTGACCATCCGGTCAGTTTCTGCAACACTGCGCCGCTTCCATCACCGGTCGAAGGGCCGCGATGCCGAAGCATATAATCCTGACCTCGCACCCTGCCGCCGGCGGCAAGAACCCGCAGCCGATCGTCTGGGGCGCGCCCGATGCCGAGGCGCGCGGGCCGATCGTCGGGACGCCGCGCGAGAAGCACCGCAACGTCATCGGCGCGCATAACGGCGCCTATTCGCTCTATCGCGCCCTCGCCATCGCCGCGGGGCAGCTCAGCCCGATCCACATTCCCGATCTCACCAATACGGCGCCGGTCGAGACGATCGGGCCGTTCGCGCAATGGGGCGACCCGACCAAGATCGTCTCGCTCGACCCCTGGGGCCATCTCGTGTCAGAGGTCTTCGCCGCGCAGCTCGCCGCCGGCTGGGACATCCGACCGACGATCGCCGTCACCAAGGCGCATATCGACATGCCCGAGCTGCAGCAGGCGATCGCCGCCGGGCGGCTCAAGCCCGACGGCAAGATCCTGCGCGAGAACGGCTCGGCGCGGGTGACCAAGGCGGCGATCGAGCCGGTGTGGTACCTGCCGGGCATCGCCAAGCGCTTCGCCGTTGCCGAAGCCGATCTGCGTCGCTCGCTCTTCGAGTTCACCGGCGGCATGTTCCCCGAGCTTGTGACACGGCCTGACCTCGAGGTGTTCCTGCCGCCGATCGGCGGCATCACCGTCTATTTCTTCGGCGACCTCGCCGCCATCACCGATCCCGCGCGGAAGCTCGCCTGCCGCGTCCATGACGAGTGCAACGGCTCCGACGTCTTCGGCTCCGACATCTGCACCTGCCGGCCCTATCTCGCGCATGGCATCGAGGTCTGCATCGAGACGGCGCAGGCGGGCGGCGCCGGCGTCATCGTCTATAACCGCAAGGAGGGGCGGGCGCTCGGCGAGGTCACCAAATTCCTCGTCTACAATGCGCGCAAGCGCCAGGACGGCGGCGACCGCGCTGCGACCTATTTCGAGCGCACGGAATGCGTCGCCGGCGTGCAGGACATGCGCTTCCAGGAGCTGATGCCAGACGTGCTGCATTGGCTCGGCATCACCCGCATCGACCGCTTCGTCTCGATGAGCGGCGTCAAGTTCAAGCCGATCGTCGAGAGCGGCATCGAGGTGGTCGAGCGCGTCGAGATCCCGCCCCACCTCATCCCGCAGGAGGCGACGGTCGAGATGGATGCCAAGAAGGCGGCCGGCTATTTCACCGCTTCGGTGCCCGATCCCGTCGAGATCGCGGTGCCCAAAGGCCGCGGCCTCGGGGAATAGCGCTGTCACGTCCCGTATACGCAAAGACCCCTCTCTCTGCGGGAGAGGGTAGGGTGAGGGCGTTTCTGAGTGAGTGCTGACATGGCAGAGTCCGGCGGGCGCAGCCCTCACCCCGGCCCTCTCCCGCAGGGAGAGGGGGAAGCCGTCTGGCTGCTGACTGCCGACGCCGTCCGCGCCCGGGCGCACGAGATCCTCGCGCTCGTCGAAAGCGGCGGGTCGGCGCATTTCACCTATCGGGCGGAGCGCCTCGCGCCGACCGTCGACTACGTGCTGGCGACGATCCGTGCCAACTATCCCGATCTCGTCATCCCCTTCCATAGCCGCTGGCGGCATTTCACCGTCGGCGGCGTCGATCGCTGGGGCGCGCTGGCGCAGGATCTCGCCGGCGAGACGCGCGCGGAGATTACCCGCATCCGCTTCGATCTCGCGGTGACCAGCGTGCTGCTCGATGCCGGGGCAGGGCCGGCATGGCACTATCGCGAGGCGGGCGGCGGCCGCTATGCGCGCTCGGAAGGGCTCGGCGTCGCCAGCTTCCATCTCTTCCGCGACGGCGTCTTCTCCGCCGACGAGAACCGTCCGTTGCGCGCCGATGCGGCTTCCTTGCGCCAGCTCGACGATGCGGCGCTGGCGTCCGGCATGCAGGTCACGGCAGAGAATCCGTTGGTCGGCGTCGCCGACCGCGCCGCGCTGCTGCGCCGCCTCGGCGCGGCGCTGGCGGCGCAGCCGGCGCTGTTCGGCGCGGCAGGGCGGATCGGCAATCTCTTCGATCATCTCGCCCGCCAGGCGGTGGATGGTCGCCTCCCGGCTACCGCCATCCTCGCCGCCCTGCTGCGCGGCTTCGGCACGATCTGGCCGGGGCGGCACAGCCTCGCGGGCGTCGCGCTGGGCGATACCTGGCGCCACGCGACCGGGTTGGTGCCCTTCCACAAGCTCTCGCAATGGCTCGCCTATTCGCTGATCGAGCCGCTCGAGGCGGCCGGCATCGCGGTCACCGAGATCGACGGGCTGACCGGCCTCGCGGAATATCGCAATGGCGGGCTGTTCCTCGATCTCGATGTCATCGTGCCGCGCGATTCCGCCCTGGCGTTGCGCACGCTCGCCGTCGAGGACGAGGCGGTGGTTGAATGGCGAGCCCTCACCGTGGCGCTGCTCGACCGCGTCGCCGCGGGGGTACGCGCAAGTCTCGGGGTGGATTCGCAGACGCTGCCGCTCGCCAAGGTGCTGGAGGGCGGCACCTGGGCGGCGGGGCGGCGAATCGCCGCCGAGAAGCGTCCGGGCGGACCGCCGCCGCTCGTCATCGCCAGCGACGGCACCGTCTTCTGATTTCTGTTTGTAAGCCTGGGGGAGAGCAATGAACCGCAACGTCGTCGTCGTCGAGCATCCGCTCGTCCAGCACAAGCTCAGCCTGATCCGCAGCAAGGACATCTCGACCGGGCAGTTCCGCGCCCTCCTGCGCGAGATCGCGCCGCTCATCCTCTACGAGGCGACGCGCGACCTGCCGCTGACGACGCGCGAGATCGAGACGCCGCTGACCAAGTTCATGGCGCCGGTGCTGGCAGGCAAGAAACTGTGCTTCGTGCCGATCCTGCGCGCCGGTCTCGGCTTCGTCGACAGCATGCTCGATCTCATCCCTTCGGCGCGCGTCGGCCATATCGGCCTCTATCGCGATCCCAAGACGCTGACCGCCGTCGAGTACTACCTCAAGGTGCCCGAGGACATCGCCGCGCGCGTCGTCATCGTCGTCGATCCGATGCTGGCGACCGGCCATTCCGCCTGCGCCGCGATCGGCCGCCTCAAGGAGCTCGGCGCCGAGACGATCAAGTTCATCTGCCTCGTCGCCGCGCCGCCCGGCATTTCCGCGATGCAGGCCGAGCATCCCGACGTGCCGATCTACACCGCCTCGATCGATCCCGAACTCAACGACCACGCCTATATCGTGCCCGGGCTCGGCGATGCCGGCGACCGCCTCTTCGGAACGAAGTAAGGGCCGCGTCAGGCGGGTCAACGAGGCGCGCATCCTGCGCGCCGCCGAGCGCGTCTTCGCCGATTCCGGCTTCGCCGGCGCGCGCATGGCCGAGATCGCCGCCGCCGCCGGCGTGCCGAAGGCCAATCTGCATTATTATTTTCGCAGCAAGCGGGCGATCTACCGCGCCGTGCTCGACAACATCCTCGCCCTCTGGCTCGCCGAGACCGCCTCGATCACCGAAACGGCCGAGCCGGGCGCCGCGCTGGCGCAGTATATCCGCGCCAAGATGCGCTTCTCGCGGCGCTATCCCGATGCCTCGCGCGTCTTCGCCAACGAGATCATCCACGGCGCTCAGGAGATCGGCGGCTTCCTGCGCGGCGACATGAAGGCGCTGATCGACGGCAAATCGGCGATCATCAGCGGCTGGATCAAGGAGGGGCGGATGGCGGCGATCGATCCCCGGCACCTCTTCGTCGCCATCTGGGCGCTGACCCAGACCTTCGCCGATTTCGCCGTCCAGGTGAATGCCGTGATGGGGGTCAAGGCGCTGAGCGAGGCGCAATTCGCCGCCGCGACAGACGAAGTGGTCGCCCTCATCCTGCGCGGTTGTGCTATTGATCTCGCAACTGCGAGAACAGCGGAGCCGAGATGAGCGCAATCAGCGAGGCCGCGAGCGTCGCGGCGGAGACCGACACCAATGCCAGGAAGGCGCTGCTCGCCTCGGTGGTCGGCTATGCCATGGACGGGTTCGACCTCCTCATCCTCGGCTTCGTTATGCGGGCGATCGCCGCCGATCTGCAGCTCTCGCCGACGGCGGGCGTCTCGCTCGCCACCGCGACGTTGTTCGGCGCCGTCGCCGGCGGCATCCTCTTCGGCACCCTCAGCGACTATGCCGGCCGCGTGAAGGTGCTGACCTGGACCATCCTGCTGTTCGGCATCTTCACCGGCCTCTGCGCCCTGGCGCAGGGCTATTGGGATCTTCTCGCCTATCGCACCATCGCCGGGCTCGGCCTCGGCGGCGAGTTCGGCATCGGTATGGCACTCGTCGCCGAGACCTGGCCGGCGCATAAGCGGGCGCGCGTCTCGTCCTATGTCGGACTCGGCTGGCAGGCCGGCGTGCTGCTGGCGGCGCTGGTGACGCCGCTGCTGCTGCCGGTCATCGGCTGGCGCGGCATGTTCGTCATCGGCATCGTTCCCGCCTTCGTCTCGCTCATCGTCCGCCGCGGCGTCGGCGAGCCGGTGCTGTTCACCCAGCGCGCCTGCGCGAAGCGCACCGGCTTTCCCGTGCGCCTCCTCGTCAAGGACTGGCCGACGGCGAAGATCAGCCTCGGCATGTTCATCCTCTGCGCGGTGCAGAATTTCGGCTACTACGGCGTCATGCTGTGGCTGCCGAGCTATCTCTCGGGCAAGTTCGGCTACACGCTGACGCAATCGGCGCTGTGGACCGCGGTGACCGTGCTCGGCATGGCGTTCGGGATCTGGCTGTTCGGCCAGCTCGCCGACCGCGTCGGCAGGCGGCCGATCTTCTTCGCCTTCCAGGCCGGTGCGGCGGTCATGGTCGTCGTCTACGCCCAGCTGACGACGCCGCTCGCCCTGCTCGTCGGCGGCGCCATCATGGGCATGTTCGTCAACGGCATGCTCGGCGGCTACGGCACGCTGATGTCCGAGCTCTACCCGACCGAGGCGCGCGCGACGGCGCAGAACGTCCTGTTCAATCTCGGCCGCGCCGTCGGCGGGCTGGGCCCGCTGGTGATCGGCGTATTGGCGACGCAATATTCCTTCGCCACGGCGATCTCGCTCCTCGCGGTGATCTATGTCATCGATATTGCGGCGACCGCTTGGCTCATTCCCGAGCGCAAGGGCGCGCCATTGGAATAATCCGCTGGAAAATAATAGGGTCACGTGCGAATGGCACGATCGCGGCGACACTTGCCGAGAAGGAGCATGCCATGCCGGTCAAGACGAAGCGCAGCACGGTCGAGAGCACGACAACCAAGTCGGCCAAGGCGCCCAAGACAGTCACGATCACGACCGCCAAGGCGAAATCCGCCAAGGCGGGGATCGGCAAGCCGACGGCCGCGAAGAAGGGGGACGCCAAGCCGGTGGCCGGCAACGGACCGGTCGTCCGGACGGTCTCCGGTATCAAGACGATCAACCTCGCTTTGCAGGGCGGCGGCAGCCACGGCGCCTTCACCTGGGGCGTGCTCGACCGCCTGCTCGAGGAGGAGCGGCTGTGGATCGAGGGCATCAGCGGCACCAGCGCCGGAGCGCTCAACGGGGCGATCCTCGCGCAGGGCTTCGTCAAGCGCGTTGGCCGGCAGGGCGCCAAGGACGAGCTCGACTATTTCTGGACAAAGGTTTCCGAGCTCGCCCGTTTCAGCCCGGTACATCGTAGCGCCTTCGATCACGTGCTCGGCAACTGGAACATCGACGGCTCGCCCGGGGCGTTGTGGCTCGATCTCGTCGAGCGCCTCTTCTCGCCCTATCAGCTCAACCCGATGAACCTCAATCCCTTGCGCGACCTCTTGACCGACCACCTCGACATCGCGGCGATCCGAGCCTGCGATCCGCTGAAGCTCTTCGTCTGCGCCACCAATGTCGAGACCGGCCATGCCCGCGTCTTCATGCGCCACGAACTGTCAATCGAGGCGCTGCTCGCCTCGGCCTGCCTGCCCTTTACCTTTCAGGCGGTCGAGATCGACGGGGTGCCATATTGGGACGGCGGCTACATGGGCAATCCGGTGATCTTCCCGCTGATCTATTATTGCGACAGCCGCGACGTCGCCATCGTCCAGATCAATCCGCTGGTACGCAAGGGGACGCCGCGCTCGGCGCCCGAGATCGCCAACCGCCTCAACGAGATCAGCTTCAACTCCGCGCTGATCGCCGAGATGCGCGCCATCGCCTTCGTCCAGCGCCTCGTCCAGGGCAAGCATCTCAAGGGCAAGGACGCGGTGCGGCTGAAGCACATGCATATCCACATGATCGGCAATGAGGAGAAGATGCGCGCCCTCGGCGTCACCAGCAAGATGAACGCCGATATCGACTTCCTGCTCTATATGAAGGAGCTCGGCCGGACGACGGCCGAGGATTGGCTCAAGACGAATTGGGATGCCATCGGCGAGCGCTCCAGCCTCGACATCCGCGCCACTTTCCTCGACGCGCCGGCGGCCAGGAAGCAGCTCGCTACGGGAGCGTGAATTTCGCCTCGTCGAGGAAGCGCAGGACGGCGTTGCGCGTCAGCCGCGAGACCGAATTGTCGTAATTGTCGTGCGCCAGGCTGGCGATGAAGCAGATCGAGCCGGTGGCGAAGACGGCGCCGCCCTGCGGCGTCTCGAAGAAGACGATGTCGGCGTGAATGCGCGGATTGAGCGTGCCGTCGACGCCGCGGAAATTCGACAGCATCTCCTCGTTGACTAGAAGGAAGGCGTTGGAGTGGTTCTCCGACGAGGCGATGACGAGCGCGTGCGGCGGCGAGCCCAGCTTCGTGTCGTAGGCGTCGATCTCGAGCCCGGCGGCGCCGTCGCCCCAGGCGCCGAAATCGCCGATGATGTCGCCGTCGATGCCGTCGAACAGGAAGGCGGCGCGTGGATCGCGCGAGGCGGCGGTGCGGCGGTAGTA
The DNA here is from genome assembly GCA_036264595.1 of Allostellaceae bacterium. Lineage (GTDB taxonomy): Bacteria > Pseudomonadota > Alphaproteobacteria > ATCC43930 > CGMCC-115725 > URHD0088. Next base: position 324 of record DATAQP010000375.1, on the reverse strand, counting down.
CGACGAACTGTCGAAGCCCTGGGCGATGAAGCCGATGCCGACCAGGAGGTTGGGCGGCCGGCCGAGGCGGCGCCACAGCCCGCCATATTCGCCGGAGGCGTGATAGTATTCGCCCGGCACCTCCGCCCAGGCGCGCGTCCCGTCCTCGGCGCGGCGCAGCTCGATGAGGCCGGGATGGGCAGGATCGCATGTGATCCGCCAATAGAGCCCGTTGACGCCCATATACATGAGCCGCCCGCCGCTCTCGACGTGGCGCTCCAGCGCCTGCAGCATCTCGAGCGTGTAGTACTCGGGATGGCTCACTGTCATGACCGCGAGGTAGGG
>DATAQP010000347.1:0-6950 GCA_036264595.1 Allostellaceae bacterium | reverse complement strand
CGTCGACCCGGCCGGTGATCCAGTAATACCCGTCCTCGTCCCGGCGCGCGCCGTCGCCGGTGAAGTACTTGCCCGGGAAGGTGGCGAAATAGGTCTCGACGAAGCGCTTGTGGTCGCCGTAGACGGTGCGCATCTGGCCGGGCCAGCTATCGGCGATGCAGAGATTACCCTCGCACGCACCCTCCAGATGCTTGCCCTCGCCATCGACGATGATCGGCTTCACCCCGAAGAACGGCCGCGTCGCCGAGCCCGGCTTCAAGGGCGTGGCGCCGGGCAGCGGCGTGATCAGGATCCCGCCGGTCTCGGTCTGCCACCAGGTGTCGACCACTGGCGAGCGCGCCTCGCCGACGACGTTGTAGTACCACAGCCAGGCCTCGGGATTGATCGGCTCGCCGACCGAGCCGAGCAGGCGAAGCGATTTGCGGCTGGTCTTCTTCACGTAGCTCTCGCCCTCGCGCATCAGCGCGCGGATCGCCGTCGGCGCCGTATAGAAGATGTTGACCTTGTGCTTGTCGATCACCTGCCAGAAGCGCGAGGCGTCGGGGTAGTTCGGCACCCCCTCGAACATCAGGGTGGTCGCGCCGTTGGCAAGAGGGCCGTAGAGGATGTAGCTGTGTCCGGTCACCCAGCCGACATCGGCGGTGCACCAATAGATGTCCCCGTCGTGATAGTCGAAGACGTATTGATGCGTCATCGACGCGAAGACGAGATAGCCGCCCGTGGTGTGCAGCACGCCCTTCGGCTTGCCGGTCGAGCCCGACGTATAGAGGATGAAGAGCGGATCCTCGGCGCCCATCTCTTCCGGCGGACAGTCGCGCGACACTGCGCCGGCCGCCTCGTGATACCAGATGTCGCGGCCCTCGACCCAGCCGATATCGCCGCCGGTATGGCGCACGACGACGACCGATTTGACCGATGGGCATTTCGCCAGCGCCGCGTCGGCATTGGCCTTGAGCGGCACCTTGCGGCCGCCGCGCAGCCCCTCATCGGCGGTGATCAGCACGGTGGAATCGCAATCCTGGATGCGGCCCGTCAGGCTGTCCGACGAGAAACCGCCGAAGACCACAGAATGGATGGCGCCGATGCGTGCGCAGGCAAGCATTGCATAGGCCGCCTCGGGGATCATCGGCAGGTAGATGGTGACGCGGTCGCCCTTCTTGACGCCGCGCGATTTGAGGACGTTGGCGAGGCGGCAGATATTCTCGTGCAGCTCGGCATAGGAGATGTGGCGATGGGTGTCGGGGCTGTCGCCTTCCCAGATGATCGCCGTCTGGTCGGCGCGCGTCGCCAGGTGCCGGTCGATGCAGTTGTAGCTGGCGTTGAGCGTGCCGTCCTCGTACCAGCGGATCTTGACGTCGCCGGTGAACGTCGTGTTCTTGACCCGCGTGTATTGCTTGCTCCAATGCAGGCGCTTGCCTTGTTCGCCCCAGAATTCCTCCGGATCGCGCAAGGATTCCGCGTAGAGGCGGTCATAGCCGGCGGCGTCGAGCCAGGCCGAGCGGGCGAGAGATTCCGGGACCGGGATCAGCGAGCTCATGTGACGTTCCTCCGCTCTGGCTTTTTGCGCCGCCACTGTACATTTGTCCTGCGGATCGAATTATCCAGAGAAAGCGCGGCGAAACAAGCGGCCTCGGCGGCGGTGAAGCGGTCGCCAAGGAATATGGCGGGATCTATGCCGAGAACCTCGTCGGCAATCTGCGCAGAAACGGCGGCAGCCCTCAGCCGATATCGAACTTCACGCCCTGCGCCAGCGGCAGCGCGTTCGAGTAGTTGATCGTGTTGGTGGCGCGCCGCATATAAGCCTTCCACGCATCGGAGCCCGATTCGCGGCCGCCGCCAGTCTCCTTCTCGCCGCCGAAGGCGCCGCCGATCTCGGCGCCGCTCGGTCCGATATTGACGTTGACGATGCCGCAATCGCTGCCCTCGGCCGACATGAAGCGTTCGGCCTCGCGCAGATCGGTGGTGAAGATGGAAGAGGCGAGGCCCTGCTTGACGCCGTTGTGCAGCGCCAGCGCCTCGTCGAGCGTCTCGTATTGCATGGCATAGAGGATGGGGGCGAAGGTCTCCTGGCAGACGATCGCCGTCTGTCGCGGCATCTCGACCAGGGCCGGGCGGGCGTAGAAGGCGTCGAGGTGGCGCTCGGCGAGCGCGCGCTCGCCGCCATGCACGGTGCCGCCATCCGCCTTCGCTTGTGCGAGCGCCGCCTGCATTGCCTCGAAGGCGCGCTTGTCGATCAGCGGCCCGACCAGCGTGCCGGCTTCGAGCGGGTCGCCGATCGGCACCGAGCGGTAGGCGGCGGCGAGGCGCGCGATCAACTTGGCATAGATGCCGCGATGGACGATCAGCCGGCGCAGGCTGGTGCAGCGCTGCCCGGCGGTGCCGACCGCGGCGAACAGGATGGCGCGGGCGGCGAGATCGAGATCCGCCGAGGGCGCCACGATCATCGCGTTGTTGCCGCCGAGCTCGAGCAGCACGCGGCCGAAGCGGGTGGCGACGCGCGGCGCTACCGCGCCCCCCATGCGCGTGCTGCCGGTGGCGCTGACCAGCGGGATGCGCGCATCGTCGGCGAGCGCCGCGCCGAGCGCCGGGCCGCCGATCAGCACGCTGCACAGACCCGCCGGCAGATCGCCCATCTGCGCCACTGCCTCGTCGAGCAGATGCTGGCAGGCGATGGCGGTTAGCGGCGTCTTCTCCGACGGTTTCCACAGCAGCGTGTCGCCGCAGACCAGGGCGATCGCCGCGTTCCACGACCACACCGCGACCGGGAAGTTGAACGCCGTCATGATGGCGACCGGGCCGAGCGGGTGCCAGGCCTCCTGCATGCGGTGGCCCGGCCGCTCCGAGGCGATGGTGAGGCCGTAGAGCTGGCGCGACAGTCCGACCGCGAAGTCGCAGATGTCGATCATCTCCTGCACCTCGCCAAGGCCTTCCTGCAGGATCTTGCCGGTCTCCAGGCTGACCAGCGTGCCGAGCTCGGTCTTCTTGCGCCGCAGCACCTCGCCGAGGAGGCGGACCAGCTCGCCGCGGCGCGGCGCCGGCACGCTGCGCCACTGGCGCCAAGCGGTCTCGGCCCGCGCCACCGCACCGTCGAGCTCGCCCGCGGTGGTGCCGCGCAACGCCGCCAGCCGGCCGCCGTCGATCGGCGAGGTGACGAGGATATCACCCTCGCCGCGCAGGGCGGATCGAAGGCCAAGGGGATCTGCGAGGGTAGCGAGGATCTCAGCGGGCTGCTTCGACATGATGGACATCCTATGACAGGCTGCAACGGTTGGGGCTTTCGTCTAGCATAGCGCTTCGCCAGCCCTCAATCCTACCTCGCGAGCTTATGCCATGCTTGAGACGACGATCGCCGGCTCCCTGCCCAAGCCGTCCTGGCTCGCCAAGCCGCGCGTGCTGTGGGCGCCCTGGGCGCAGAGCGGCGAGGCGCTGCTCGAGGCGAAGCGCGACGCGACGCTGCTCGTCCTCAAGGAACAGGAGGATGCCGGCATCGACATCGTCACCGAGGGCGAGCAGTCGCGCCAGCATTTCGTCCACGGCTTTCTCGAGCGGATCGAGGGAATCGATTTCGACCACAAGGTCAGGATGGGCATCCGCAACAACCGCTACGAGGCCGATTGCCCGACCGTCGTCGGGCCACTGCGCCGCACGGGTTCCGTGCACGCGCGCGAGGCGACGCTGGCGCGCGCCCATACGACGCGCCGGCTGAAATTCACCGTGCCCGGTCCGATGACCATCGTCGATACCGTCGCCGATACGCATTACGGCAACCGCGCCGACATGGCGATGGCCTTTGCCGGGCTGCTCAACGAGGAGGCGCTCGAGCTCGAGAGGCTCGGCGTCGACGTCGTCCAGTTCGACGAGCCGGCCTTCAACGTCTACATGGGCGACGTGCAAGATTGGGGCATCGCGGCGTTGCACCGAGCCAGCCAAGGGCTGACCTGCACCACCGCCGTCCATATCTGCTACGGCTACGGCATCAAGGCGAATGACGAGTGGAAGGCGAGCCTCGGCCGCGAGTGGCGGCAATATGAGGCGATCTTCCCCGCCCTCGCCGCCAGCCGCATCGACCAGGTTTCGCTCGAATGCGCCAATTCGCGCGTGCCGACCGAGCTGATGGCGCTGCTGCGCGGCAAGGACGTGCTGGTCGGCGCCATCGACGTCGCCAGCAACCGCGTCGAGACGCCGGAAGAGGTCGCCGCGACCTTGCGCGAGGCGATGAAATACGTGCCGGCGGAAAAGATCTTCCCCTGCACGAATTGCGGCATGGCGCCGCTCGACCGCACCGTCGCCCTCGGCAAGCTGACCGCCCTCGCCAGCGGCGCCGCGCTCCTGCGCCGCGAGCTCGGCGCGGGATAGCGCTGCGGTCGCATTCTTCTTATTACAGTTACCCCGACCTGGAGATGCTTGAGGAAATCCGCCGGCTGCGTCATTGATGGCGCGCCGCATGAACGATTCCGCCCGCGCCCCCGCGTCCACCGCCGCCCGCAAGACGCCCTGGGTCGTCGTCGGCCTGGCGATCGGCGCCGGCATCGTCGGCGCCTTCCAGGTCGGCAAGGCGGCGATGGCCTTGCCGTCGCTGCGCGCCGATCTCGGTATCGGCCTCGCCGCCGCCGGCTGGGTCCTCGCCATCTTCAACTTGATCGGCGTCGCCACCGGCATGGCGATCGGCGGGCTGGTCGGGCGCTGGGGCGACCGGCGCGCCGTGCTCGCCGGCCTCGTCCTGCTCGCCGCCGCCAGCCTCGCCGGCGCCGCTTCGCCCGATATCGCGGTGCTGTTGGCGACACGCTTCGTCGAGGGCATGGGCTTTCTCATGGTCATCGTCGCCGCACCGTCGCTGATCATGCGGCTGACCCGGCCGGACGAACTCAAGCTCGCCCTCGGCGCCTGGGGCGCCTATATGCCGCTCGGCCAGGCGATCATGGTGCTGGCGGCGCCGCTCCTCCTTATTCCCTTCGGCTGGCGCGGGCTGTGGATCGCTAACACCGTGCTGCTCGTCCTCTTCGCCGCGCTGCTGGCGCGCGTCACATCAGGCCTGCCGCGCTCGCCGGCGCGGGCCTCGCGCAGCCTGTGGCGCGATCTCGCCGACACCGTGACGGCGCCCGGGCCGCTGCTGCTCGCCGCCATCTTCGGCGCCTACTCGATGCAATATCTGGCCGTGATGGGCTTCCTGCCGACGGTGCTGATCGAGCATGAGGGGCTCGGCACGGTCGCTGCCGGGGCGCTCGCCGCGCTGGCGATGGCGATGAACGGCGTCGGCAACGTCGCCGCTGGGCTACTGCTGCAGCGCGGCGCGCGGCGGTGGCGCCTCATCGCCATCGCCAGCCTGGCCATGGGCTCGGCGTCGCTCGGCATCTTCGCGTTGTCGCTGCCGGTGGCGGCGAGCTATGCGCTCTACCTCGCCTTCGCCGGCTTCGGCGGCATGCTGCCCGCTTCGGTCTTCAATGCCGTGCCGAGCCACGCGCCGTCGCGCCATCTCGTGCCGACGACCAATGGCCTCCTCGTCCAGGGCTCCAATCTCGGCCAGGTCATCGGCCCGCCGACGGTCGGCGCGCTCGCCGCCGCGATCGGCTGGCACTGGGCGCCGCTCCTCATCGTGCCGGCTTCGCTCAGCGCGGCGCTGCTCTCCCTCGTGCTGCGCCGCCGCGATGAATCAGCAGCGCATAGATGAGGCAGGCGAGCAAAGCCCCCGCGGCAATCCCCGACGCCATCGCCAGCGGCGTCTTGTCGTAGAAGCGATTGACGAGATAGCCGGTCAGGCTGCCGATCGCCATCTGCGAGCTGCCGAGCAGCGAGGAGGCGACGCCGGCCATGCGCGGCATCGGCTCCATCGCCGCCGCGGTCGCGTTGGGGAAGACGAAGGCCATGCCGAAGACGTAGATCATGATCGCCAGCATCACGCCGAGGGCGCTCGGCGCCGCGAGGGCGACCGCCAGCATAGCGGCGCCGGCAAGCAGCACGAGGGCGAGGCCGATGCGCAGTACCGCCTGCGGCGCCCGCCGGCGCACCAGGCGGCCGTTGAGCGCCGCGCCGCTCATGAAGGCGAGAGCGGTGACGCCGAACAGCATGCCATAGACATGGCCCGGCAGGCCGAACACCTCGATGAAGACGAAAGAGGAGCCCGAGATGTAGGAGAATAGCCCGGCGAAGACGAAGCAGTTGATCAGCGCATAGCCGAGGCAGAAGCGATTCGCCAGAAACCGTCCGTAGTTGCGCAGCAGGGTGGGAATCTGCGTCGCCTGCGCGTCGTGGTGCTTGCTCGATTCGGCGAAGCGCGTGGCGATGACGGCGAGGATGATCGTGCCGAAGCCAGCGAGAACGAGGAAGATGGCCTGCCAGTCGGCGAAGACCAATAGATAACCGCCGATGACGGGCGCGATGAGCGGCGCGAGCGCCATCACCAGCGTGACATAGGACAGCACCTGCGCCCCCTTCTGGGCGTGGAACTCGTCGCGCACGATGGCCGGCCCCATGACGCGGCCAACGCAGCCACCCAGCCCCTGCAGCAGGCGGCAGAGGATGAGCTGATCGATCGAGCCGGCGAAGGCGCAGCCGATGCCGCCGAGCGTGTAGACGACGAGGCCGAAGAGCAGTACAGGCCGCCGCCCGTAACGGTCCGAGATCGGTCCGTAGGCGAGCTGGCCGATGGCGAAGCCGATGAGGAAGACGCTGAGCGTGAGCTGCGCCTTGTCCGGCGTCGTCTCGAACACGGCGGTCAGGCGCGGCAGCGCCGGCAGGCTCATGTCGATCGACAGCGCGGTCAGCGCCGTGAGCGCACCGAGCAGGACGACGAAGGCGCGCGAGGCGGGAGCGAGCATGGCGGGCATGGCGCCTGCATAGCCCGGCGGAGCGCTAGCGGGCAAGCCGCGACGGCGCGGCACGTGTTTTGCCCCTACGTGTGGCTCTCCAACGTCGTCATGGCCGGGCTTGTCCCGGCCGTCCACGTCGGCAGC
>DATAQP010000310.1:0-2325 GCA_036264595.1 Allostellaceae bacterium | reverse complement strand
CCTGCGCCTCATCTCGGGACGCGCCCGCCCGGCCCGCATTTATGCGTTGCGCGGCTGGCGCTGGCCGATTGTCGGCGCCGGCATCCTCATCGCCCTTCTCGCTGTCTATCTGCCTCTGGTGGCGATCGCTCTGCGCGCGGTTTGTCGAACCCTTGGCCAGGGGCTGGTGGCGAGCAACTTCACCTGGCGATTTCTCGACCAGGCGATGACGCTTGCGCATCCGAGCAACGCCGCGCTGCTGCGCAGCCTCGGTTTCGCCGCCCTGACGGCGTTCGTGTCGTTCGCCGTGGCCATCCTCCTGGCTTATCGTCTCGATCACAGACGGCCAATCCAGCGCCAGATAGTCATTGGCGTGTCGCTCGCCTCTGTGGCGATCCCCGGGATCGTGCTCGGCTTTGGCTACATACTGGTGTGGAACCGCCTGCCCGGTTTCCGCGACCTGCCTGTCCAGGTCTATGGGACCTGGCCGTTGCTGGTCACGGGCTATGTCGCGGCAGGATTGCCTTACGCGCTGGTCATCGTCATGTCGGCGATCGGTCAGATCTCGCCCAATCTCGTCGATGCGGCGCGGCTCCATGGCGCCGGCGCCGTGACCCGGCTGACGCGGATCGTCATACCGCTGATCGCCGTCAGCCTCTTCACCGCGCTCCTCTTCGTCTTCGTGCGCACCATGTTCGAGCTGCCGATGTCGCAATTGCTGCTGCCCCATAGCGGCCCGCCGTCGCCGGCGCTGATCGTGCGGCTCTTCGGCAACGACGATGAGGGGATCGCATCGGCGCTGTCGCTCACCACCATGCTGGCAACGGGGGTCATCGCGGGATCCTGCTGGCTCATCGCGCGACGATTCCGCTACGGCACAGGGAGGACGCGGCTTGACCACATGGTTGGCCTGTCGGGACATCGCTAAGCGCCTCGGCGCGAGATCGGTTCTGCGGCATCTCGATCTGACCGTCTCGCGAGGCGAGATCGTCTCGATCCTTGGACCGAGCGGCGCGGGCAAGACGACGCTGATCCGTCTCATCGCCGGCCTCGGCGACCCCGACGAGGGTGAGATCGAGATCGCCGGACGCAAGGTGTGGGGCGGCGGCGTCAACCTGAAGACCGAGCATCGCGGCGTCGGCTTCGTCTTCCAGGACTATGCCATCTGGCCGCATATGAGCGTCGCCAACAATGTCGCCTTCGGCCTGAGGATGAGCGGAATGAACCGGACGGACCGCGAGGCGCAGGTCCGCGCCGCGTTGGCCGCGGTTCATATCCTCGACCTCGCCGGACGCTTTCCGGACCAGCTCTCCGGCGGCCAGCAGCAGCGCGTCGCCTTGGCGCGGACTCTGGCGGTGCGGCCGGAGCTGATCCTGCTCGACGAGCCGCTGAGCAATCTCGATGCCGGGTTGCGCGAGAATTTGCGCCTCGAGATCCTCGAGATTGTGCGCGCGCATGGCACCACCGCCATCTACATCACACATGACCAAAGCGAGGCGATGGCGCTCTGCGACCGGCTGGCGGTGATCGACGACGGACGGATCCTCCAGATCGGCCCGCCCGAGGAACTCTACCATCGGCCAAATTGCGCCTTCGTCGCGTCGTTTCTCGGCGGCGTCAACCTCCTCGCCGGCCATGTCATCGCCGGCGCCGACGGGACCGTCTTTACCGCCGACGAGGTGACATTGCGGGTGGCAGCGGTGGATGCGCCGGATCCGTGCCGGGCCGCAATCCTGATCCGGCCCGAGGATGCCGAGCCGGCCGAACGCTATCCGTTCAACCGGCTGGTGGGGCAGGTCGCATCCTGCAGCTTCCTCGGTCGCTGCTGGCGCCTCGCGGTCAGCGTCGCCGGCCGCGATTTCCGGCTTGATTGGCACGAGCGCGTCCGCACGGGCGAGTCCTTCGCGTTCTCGGTCGCGCCGGAGCGCTGCACAATCGTGCCGGCGGACGGGCTCTCTCCGGCGGAGTAGAGCGGTATCGGCGGCCTGCGTCGCGAACCGGGCTCCGGAAGGCGAGCGACCAGGCGGCGTGGTGGATCGTCTTGATCGCCGAAATGTCGTCGCGCTGCGCCCGGCGGATCGTGACGGCGTCCGCGGTCACCGCCCGCCGAGCAGGCCGCGCCGCGCCAGATTTTCCATCAGCGCCAGCGTGCCGAAGCGCCAGGGCGGCAACTTGTCGCTGGTATTCACCCGGTTGACGAGGCTGCCGAGGCGCGGCGTCGCTATGGTGACGATGTCGCCGATCTTGTGGGTGAAGCCGCTGCCCTTCTCGCCGCGGTCCTTGGTCGGCGCGAACATCGTGCCGAGGAAGATGATGAAGCCGTCCGGGTATTGGTTGTACTTGCCG
>DATAQP010000279.1:0-9657 GCA_036264595.1 Allostellaceae bacterium | reverse complement strand
GGGCCAGTACCTGCTCGGCACCTCGATCGCCCGGCCGCTGATCGCCAAGCGCCAGATCGAGATCGCCCGGGCCGTCGGCGCCGATGCGGTCAGCCACGGCGCCACCGGCAAGGGCAACGACCAGGTCCGCTTCGAGCTGGCCTATTACGCGCTCGAACCCGGCATCAAGGTGATCGCGCCCTGGCGCGAATGGGATTTGAACTCCCGCACGACGTTGATCGAATATGCCGAGAAGCACCAGATCCCGGTCGCCAAGGACAAGCGCGGCGAAGCGCCCTTCTCGGTCGATAGCAACCTCCTGCACATCTCGGCCGAGGGCAAGGTTCTCGAGGACCCGTGGAGCGAGCCCGAGGAGTTCGTCTACAGCCGCACCGTCGCGCCCGAGGCGGCGCCCGACAAGCCGGAATATGTCGAGATCGAGTTCGCCCGCGGCGACGCCATCGCCGTCAACGGCAAGAAGCTGTCGCCCGCCCTGCTGCTGACCAAGCTCAACGAGCTGGGCGGCAAGCACGGTATCGGCCGGCTCGACCTCGTCGAGAACCGCTTCGTCGGCATGAAGTCGCGCGGCGTCTACGAGACGCCCGGCGGCACCATCCTGCACTGCGCCCATCGCGGCATCGAGAGCATCACCCTCGACCGCGGCGCGGCGCATCTCAAGGACGAGCTGATGCCGCGCTATGCCGAGCTCGTCTATAACGGCTTCTGGTTCGCGCCGGAGCGCGAGATGCTGCAGGCGCTGATCGACAAGAGCCAGGAGCATGTCGAGGGCACGGTTCGCCTCAAGCTCTACAAGGGACATGTCCGCGTCGTCGGCCGCAAATCGCCGAAGACGCTCTACAGCCTCGCCCATGTCACGTTCGAGGAGGACATGGTCTATAACCAGCGCGACGCCGAGGGCTTCATCAAGCTCAATGCGCTGCGCCTGCGGCTGGCCAAGGCGGCGCGAAAATAGCCCATCCGACAGCGTATCGCCATCGCGCGGAACTAATCGCGCCTGCACGCAGGGTCACGCCGCCGCGTAGAACACGGCGGCCGATCGACGAGAACGGGCGCGCCGCCGGCGCGCCCGTTCTGCATTATCGCGGGGCGCGTCGTTACGGGATGACGATCGGGTGCCCGGCATAGAGCGGGTGGGCCAGCAGCAGCACGGCGTAGAGTAGAAGCCCGGCGACGAGGCGCAGCAGGCCGATCTCGTGCGGTCGCAGCCGTGTGCGGCCGGCGACGATGGCGAGAAACGGGATGTTCGACGTGACCTCGGCGAGGCGCGACCAGTTGCTGCCGAGGGCGAGGCGCTTCTTGCGGTCGATCAGCACCGTGCCGCCGAGCGCGAGCAGGGCGAGGGAACCAAAGAAAATGAGCGATGCGAGATCGCCGTTCGGCAGGATATGCGAGAGCGCCCAGAGGCCGATCGCCCACATGATCGGGTGGCGCGTTACCCGCAGAATGCCGGGCGCCGGGTCGTCGTCGCCGGCGACGCGCTCCATGCCGACCGCCGTCGGATTCGGCGTCGAGTAGCCGGCGATCAGCAGGGTGCTGGCGAACGGCATGACGACGAGCGGGATATATGTCGTCCACGGCGCGGCGCGCCACAGGATCAGCGCCGGGGCGTGGATATAGGCGGTGACGAACCAGGCGAAGGTCGCCAGCGAGACGATCGAGTAGAGCGCGAGATAGCCGCGCTCGCCGAGCTGATCGCGCAAATTGCCGCGCAGTCGCGTGCTCGACAGCACGACATGGCTGCCGTGGAAGACGACCCCCGAGACGATCAGCGAGGCGAAGGTTCCGGCCATTGCTCACCTTGTCGCGGGTCGCGCCCGCCCTGCGGCCTGCGCAATATCACGGCGCGTCGAGGTCGGCAACGCTCGGCGCGAGAGCGGGCAGCAATTGGGCGGCGGCGCCGGCAATGAGCAGGATCTTGCGGCGGTCGCTCGCGCCGGCGGCGATTGAGATATCTGATTTGGCGAGGTGCCAGGCGCGCGCCAGCAGGGCGATCAGCGCGTCATTGGCCTTGCCTTGCTCGGCGGCGGCGGTGACCATGACCTTGAGGGCGACGCCGCCATCGGCTTCGGCGACCAGCCCGACCAGGCGGTTCGCCGAGGCGCGCGGCGTGAGCCGGATGCGCACGCGTACGCCGTCGCGCGCCGCGGTGAAGGGCGAGCTCTCAATACGGGAAATATTCGGCCACTTCGATATAGAGGAAGCCGAGCAGCAAAAGCAGGATGATCGGCGAAATGTCGACACCGCCGAGATTCGGCAGCAGGTTGCGAATGGGCCGCAGCGCCGGCTCGGTCAGCCGATAGAGCACCTCGGCGAGCTGGGCGACGAATTTGTTATAGGTATTGATGATGCCGAACGCGATGAGCCAGCTCATGACGGCTTGCGCGATCACCACCCACCAATAGAGGTTGATTATCGATAGAATGAGATAGCGAAGGCCTTGCATGGGTCATCTTTCCGACGGCTCGTTAGGCTGGTGAAACCGTAGCGACAGGTAGCCCGCCGCGCAAGCCGGGCGGGCCTGCACGCCTGCCAGCCTACCCCGGTTTCGCCATGCCTTGACAGCAAGTTCGGCGATAACCATAGTCCCGCGCGCGGCGCGAATGGGGCAGTAGCTCAGTTGGGAGAGCGCGACGTTCGCAATGTCGAGGTCAGGGGTTCGATCCCCCTCTGCTCCACCAAATCGTCGCCGACCTCAGGCGAGCGCCGGGCCTAGGACAGCGCCTCTGCTCTCGGCCACTCCCTCCATCATTGCCTTACCGTCAGCCATGCTGGGCTTCGCCGAACCGCCTTCGTCGGCGCGGTAGGCAGCTAATCTTCCGCGTCGAGCGCCGCGCGGAACTCCCTGGGATCGAAATCGGCGCTGCCCTCCTCGCCGGCGCGCTGCACATAGACATCCAGTCGGGCCGCGGCAACGAGGGCGTCGTCGCGCAGGGCACCGCCGAATTCCTCGTTGTCGAGCGCCAGCTTCGCGAGAGACGGGCTCCCCGCCAGCAGGCGGTAGAGCGCGGTGACCCGCATATAGAGGTTGAGCGTCGTCCTGACGTCGGTCGCGAGCTCCTCGGCCAGGAGATCGAGGACGGCGCGCGTCTCGATCTGCGGTCCCTCCGCGGCGTCATCGTCGTCCCCGCTCGCCGGCGCCTCCTGCTCGAGGCGGCGCAGATACTCGGCGAAGAGGAAGATCGCCGAGGCCAGCAGATCCGGCTCGACGGGGCCGAGGCGCTGCGGCTCGGGGATGGCGGCGACGTGGTTCATCGGCAAAGCCATGCTACAGAGCGTGCGAGGCGTCAAGACCGCGCGCGGTCGAGCAATCCGCCGAGCCGCGCACCCTCCGGTAGAGCGGCGCAGTTGCGGCTGATCACCATCGCTGCCATGCGCCTTCCGCCATCCTCATGCCGCGGGGCAGATCTTCGTCCCCGCCGGCAGGCCGCCGTCACCCCGTCCAGTCCGGCCGCGGAATGGTGCGGTAGGCGTCGCGCAAGGCCGCCGACCAGCGCTCGCGGATCATGCGGAAATACTCGTCGTCCTCGGTGATCCGCCGGCGCAGCTCGACCTTGAGCGCGTCGCGCCGGCAGACCAGGAGATCGATCGGCATGCCGACGGTGAGATTGCTGCGCAGCGTCGAATCCATCGAGACGAGGACGAGCTTGACGCCGTCATAGAGCTCGGTGTGATAGCTCGCCGCGCGATCGAGGATCGGCTTGCCGTATTTGTGCTCGCCGATCTGCAGGAAGGGCGTGTCGGGCGTCGCCTCGATGAAATTGCCGGCGGGATAGATCTGAAAGAGCCGCATGGCGCGGCCCTTGAGCTGGCCGCCAAGCAGGATCGAGATGTCGAACGAGACGCTCTGCTCCTGCAGCGATGGGCCGTCGATGTGATAGACGTGGCGGATCGCCGCGCCGACGAGCTGCGCGGCGCGAAACATGCTGGGCACGGTGTAGAGGGTTTCCGGCGTGCCGTCGGTCTCTATGCCTTCCTTGAGCAGGTTGACCACCGCCTGGCTGAGCGCGAGATTGCCGGCGGTGAGCAGCGTGATGACGCGCTCGCCCGGCACCTCGAAGAGATGCATTTTGCCGAAGGTCGAGACATGGTCGATGCCGGCATTGGTGCGCGTGTCCGACAAGAGGACGATGCCGTCCTTGAGGTCCAATCCGACGCAATAGGTCATCCCGTCAGCTTCCTCCCCTTGGCTGTGACGTTTATTGCTCGGCCCCGGCCTGCATGACGCTCACCTTGACGGCAAGCCGCTCGCTCGCCTCGCCCCGCCGCAAGCCGCGTACCGGCGCCGCCGACCAGTAATCGAGGCCGATCGCGGTGCGGATATAGGCCTCGCCAGGGCAGACGCGGTTCGCCGCGTCGAAGCCGACCCAGCCAAGATGCTCGACATAGGCCTCCGCCCAGGCATGGCTGGCTTCGTACTCATGGATGTCGTCGCCTGTCCACAGGTATCCGCCGACATAGCGGGCGGGAATGCCGAGCAGTCGGGCGGCAGCGATGAAGACATGGGCATGGTCCTGGCAGACGCCTGCCGAGGCGACGAGCGCCGCCGCCGCCGGCGTCGCTGCGTGGGTAACGCCCGGCCGGTAGTCGATGCGGTCGCGCACCGCGTTCATCAGCCCGTAGAGACGATCGAGCTCCGAAGCGCCGGTGATCGAGGCGGCGAAATCGGCGAGCGCGGCATCCGGTGAGGTCAGCGCGGTCGGGCGCAGGAAGAAGATCGGCGGCAATGGTTCGGCGGCGCCGCGCACGACGCCGTCCGTAGGCTGGGTCTCGACCTCGCCCTCGACGAAGACGGCGGCGCTGCTATGCGGGTGGTTGACCGTATGGGTATGGGCGAGATTGCCGAAGCCATCGACGAAGGAGGGCAGCGCTCTGCGCCCCTCGCCGCGGACGCGCCAGCGCAATACGCCGAGACCGTCATGCGGCTGCGGGGTCAGTCGCAGCGTCTGGATCGCATAATGGATCAGGCTGGCGTAGTGGTACGCGGTCTGGTGGCGAACCTGCAGTCGCATCAGTAATCAAGATACAGCGTGCCGATTGCATTGCCGAGCACCATCGAGCGGTCGATATGCTCGGTGAGGAACTCGTGCAGGCCGGATTGCATGATCTTTGCGATCTGGCCGTAGCGCAGCCTGGCATGCATCTCGCCGGCGAGGCGGTGGCATTCGCCGCGCTTGCCGCCATAATCGCTGGCGACGAGATCGAGATAATAGGTGACCTGCTCGAAGCAGCTGATCAGCGAGCGCGGCATCTCGCGGCGCAGGATCAGAAGCTCGGCGATGAGCCACGGCTGCAGCCGGTCGTGATAGACCCAGTGATAGGAGCGCAAGGCCGAGACCGAGCGCAGGATCGCCTGCCATTGCGAGTAGTCGATGGCGCCGCCGACGCCTTCGTCCTGCGGCAGCAGCACATGGTATTTGACGTCGAGGATGCGCGCCGTGTTGTCGGCCCGCTCGAGGAAGGTGCCGAGCCGGGTGAAATAATAAGCGTCGTTGCGCAGCATGGTGTTGGCATAGGCGCCGTTGAACAGCAGCGAGCGCTCCTTGACCCAGTCGAGAAAATCGCTGACCCGCTCGGGTGTGAAGGCGTCCGGCCGGATATCTCGCGCCCGCAGCCACGTCTCGTTGAGCGCGTCCCACATATCGGCGGTGAGCGCGGTGCGCACGGCCCGCGCGTTGCGCCGCGCCGTCTCGAAGCAGGAGAGGATGCTCGACGGGTTGTCGGGATCGCGCACCAGATAGTCGATCACCGCGGTGGTGCGCGCCTCGCCGTGCTTGGCATAGAAACCCGGCTCGCAGCCGGCGGCGACCAGCGTCGAATGCCACTCGTTGCCGGGGCTGCCGAGCGAGCCCGCCGTGCTCGCCATGCGATGGCCGACCTGGACGATGCGCGCGATGTTCTCGGCCCGCTCGATATAGCGCGCGAGCCAGTAGAGGCTGTCGGCGGTGCGGCTCAGCATCAGTCTTCCAGCACCCAGGTATCCTTGGTGCCGCCGCCCTGGCTCGAGTTGACCACCAGCGAGCCCTCGCGCAGCGCGACGCGGGTGAGGCCGCCGGGCACGATGTGGATCTCCTTGCCGGAGAGCACGAAGGGCCGGAGATCGACATGGCGCGGTGCGATGCCGCTCTCGACGAAGGTCGGGCAGGTCGAGAGCGCCAATGTCGGCTGGGCGATGTAGTCGTCGGGCCGCGCCTTCAGCTTGGCAGCGAAGGTGGCGCGCTCGCTGGCGCTCGCCTGCGGCCCGACCAGCATGCCATAGCCGCCGGAGCCGCGCGTCTCCTTGACGACGAGCTCGTGCAGATTGTGGAGCACATAGGCGAGATCCTCGCGCTCGGCGCAGCAATAGGTCGGCACGTTCTTGAGGATCGGCTCCTCCCCGAAATAGAAGCGGATCATCTCGGGGACGAAGCGGTAGACCGATTTGTCGTCGGCGATGCCGGCGCCGACCGCATTCGCCAAGGTGAGATTGCCGGCGCGATAGGCGTTGAAGAGGCCCGGCGTGCCGAGCGTCGAATCGGGGCGGAAGGTCAAGGGATCGAGATACTCGTCGTCGATCCGGCGGTAGAGCACGTCGATGCGCCTCGGCCCCTCGGTGGTGCGCATGTAGGCGATGTTGTCGTCGACGACGAGATCGGCGCCCTCGACCAACTCGATGCCCATCTCGTCGGCGAGGAAGGAATGCTCGTAATAGGCGCTGTTGTAGGAGCCCGGCGTCAGCAGGGCGACGACCGGCTCGCGATCGCAATTGGGCGGCGCGACCGAGCACAGCATGGCGCGCAGCTCTTCGGGATAGTGCGAGACCGGGGCGATGCGATGGCGGGCGCAGAGATCGGGAAAGAGCCGCATCATCGCCTCGCGATTCTCCAGCATGTAGGAGACGCCGGACGGCGTGCGGCAATTATCCTCCAGGACATAGAACTCGTTCGCCGCGACGCGCACGAGGTCGATGCCGGCGATATGGGTATAGACGCCCTGCGCCGGCGTGAAACCCTGCATCTCGGCATGGAAGGCTTCGTTGTGCAGGATCAGCGTCTCCGGCACCTTGCCGGCGCGCAGAATCTCGCGCGTGTTGTAGACGTCACCGATGAAGGCGTTGAGGGCGCGCACGCGCTGAATCAGCCCGGCCGAGAGATGGCGCCATTCCGCCCGGTCGAGGACGCGCGGGATGATGTCGAAGGGGATAAGGCGCTCGGGATCGCCGCCGGCGGTATAGACGGCGAAGGTGATGCCGATGCGGCGGAACAGCAGCTCGGCCTCGCGGCGCTTAAGCGCGACCATCTCGGCCGGTGTATCGGCGAGCCAGCCGCGGATGAGATCGTATTGCGGACGCGGATCGGCGCCGCCCGTCTCGTCGAACGGCCCGGCCGCCTCGCCTCGCGCCCTGGCTTCCCGCAAGCTGTCGCCTTCCCCTTGCGATCCGTGGGGCCAAGGTAGCCCCCCGAAAGCAGCGGGTGCAAGTTGCGCGCCAGAGGATAGGGCGGACGGCACGGTGCGGGCTTGCCCGCAAGTCGACGCCCGGATGCGATAAAGGGCGGCAACCGCCGCCCTTTATCTGGGCAAATCGGACGCCCCTCTCCCCGTGCCGGAGAAAGGGGAACGCCCGCGGCGTTGTCAGTCTGGACTAGAAGTCCATCCCGCCCATGCCGCCCATACCACCCATGCCGCCCATGCCGCCGCCGCCATGCGCATGGCCGCCGGCCGCCGGCTTGGGCTCCGGCTTCTCGGACACCATCGCCTCGGTGGTGATCAGCAGGCCGGCGACCGAAGCCGCGTCCTGCAGCGCCACGCGCACGACCTTGGTCGGATCGATGATGCCGGCCTTGACCATGTCGACATATTCACCCTTCTGGGCGTCGAAGCCATAGTCGGTGCTCTTCTGCTCGAGCAGCTTGCCGACGATGAGCGAGCCGTCCTGACCGGCATTGCTGGCGATCTGCCGGGTCGGCACCTGGAGAGCGCGGCGCACGATGTCGATGCCGACCTTCTGGTCGTCATTGGCCGCGCGCAGCTTGCCGAGGGCGCGCGCGGCATAGAGGAGCGCGACGCCGCCGCCGGCGACGATGCCTTCCTCGACCGCGGCACGGGTCGCATGCATCGCGTCGTCGACGCGATCCTTGCGCTCCTTGACCTCGACCTCGGTGCCGCCGCCGACGCGGATCACCGCGACGCCGCCGGCCAGCTTGGCGAGACGCTCCTGCAGCTTCTCCTTGTCGTAATCCGAGGTGGTCTCCTCGATCTGCGCCTTGATCTGCGTAATGCGGCCCTCGATGTCCTTCTTCTTGCCGGCGCCGCCGATGATCGTCGTGTTCTCCTTGTCGATCTCGACCCGCTTGGCGGTGCCGAGCATCTCCATGGTGACGTTCTCGAGCTTGATGCCGAGCTCCTCGCTGATCAGCTCGCCCTTGGTGAGGACGGCGATGTCCTCCAGCATCGCCTTGCGGCGATCGCCGAAGCCGGGCGCCTTGACCGCCGCGACCTTGAGGCCGCCGCGCAGCTTGTTGACGACGAGCGTCGCCAGCGCCTCGCCTTCGATGTCCTCGGAGATGATGAGCAACGGCTTGCCCGACTGCACCACCGCCTCGAGGATCGGCAGCAGGGGTTGCAGGCTGGAGAGCTTCTTCTCGTGCAGCAGGATGAGCGGATTCTCGAGAACCGCCGTCATCTTCTCGGCATTGGTGACGAAATAGGGGCTGAGATAGCCGCGGTCGAACTGCATGCCTTCGACGACGTCGAGCTCGGTCTCCATGGCTTTCGCCTCTTCGACCGTGATGACGCCCTCGTTGCCGACCTTCTGCATCGCCTTGGCGATCATCGTGCCGATCTCGCTCTCGCCATTGGCCGAGATGGTACCGACCTGGGCGATTTCCGCATTGGTCGAGACCTTGCGCGAGCGCGACTGGACGTCGGCGACGACGGCGGCGACCGCCATGTCGATGCCGCGCTTGAGATCCATCGGGTTCATCCCGGCGGCGACCGCCTTGGAGCCCTCGCGAACGATGGCATGCGCCAGGATCGTCGCTGTGGTGGTGCCGTCGCCGGCAAGGTCACTGGTCTTCGAGGCCACTTCACGCACCATCTGCGCGCCCATGTTCTCGAACTTGTCGGCGAGCTCGATCTCCTTGGCGACGGTGACGCCGTCCTTGGTGATGCGCGGCGCGCCGAACGACTTGTCGAGGACGACGTTGCGGCCCTTGGGGCCGAGCGTCACGCGCACTGCGTTGGCGAGAATATCGATGCCGCGCAACATGCGGTCGCGCGCGTCGGTCGAGAATTTAACGTCCTTGGCTGCCATTGTCGGATCTCCTTACTTCTTGCCGGATTTGTCGATGATGCCCATCACGTCGGATTCCTTCATGATGATGAGCTCCTCGCCGTCCAGCTTGATTTCCGTGCCGGACCACTTGCCGAACAGGATGCGGTCGCCCTTCTTGACGTCGAGCGGGTGAAGCGTGCCGTCCTCGCCGCGCGCGCCCGGGCCGACGGCGACGATCTCGCCTTCCATCGGCTTCTCCTTGGCGGTGTCGGGGATGATGATGCCGCCAGCCGTCTTGGCAGACTGCTCGATGCGGCGGACAAGCACACGATCGTGCAATGGTCGAAACGCCATGAATGTGGTCTCCCGTTGTTATGTGATTGCGTTCGGATGGGTTCTTAGCACTC
>DATAQP010000262.1:0-2227 GCA_036264595.1 Allostellaceae bacterium | reverse complement strand
ACCGATGCCGCCGCGTACCCTCCGGCCGCCCTCCGTCACATCGCCCCCGCGATAAAGCTGGGGCGGTGGTGGAAATCGGCGGCGGTTTCGAGCACCTCGCCGACGCGCAGCACGGTTTCCTCGTCGAAGGCGCGGCCGATGATCTGCAGGCCGAGCGGCAGCCCATCGACGGCCAGACCGGCCGGTACCGAGATGCCGGGCAGGCCGGCGAGGTTGACCGGCACGGTGAAGACGTCGTTGAGATACATCGAGATCGGGTCGTCCTCCTTGTCGCCGATGGCGAAGGCGGTGGAAGGCGCGGTTGGCGTCAGGATGCAGTCGACGCTCTTATAGGCCTCGTCGAAATCGCGCGCGATCAGGGCGCGCACGCGCTGCGCCTTGAGGTAATAGGCGTCGTAATAGCCGGCCGACAGCACATAGGTGCCGATGAGGACGCGGCGCCTGACCTCGGCGCCGAACCCGGCGGCGCGCGTGTTCTCGTACATCTCGTCGAGCGATTTGCCCTCGACGCGCAGCCCGAAGCGCACCCCGTCATAGCGCGCGAGGTTCGACGACGCCTCGGCCGGGGCGATGATGTAATAGGCCGGTAGCGCGTATTTCGTCATCTTGAGGCTTATCTCGACCGGCACTGCGCCTTCCGCCTTGAGCCAGTCGATGCCGCGCTGCCACAGCGCCTCGATCTCCTGCGCCATGCCGTCGACGCGGTACTCCTTGGGGATGCCGACCCGCAACCCGCGGATATCTCCGGTGAGCGCCGCCTCGAAATCAGGCACGGCAAGCGGCGAGGAGGTCGAATCCCTGGGATCGTGGCCCGACATCGCTTTGAGCAGCATGGCGGCGTCGCGCACGGTGCGCGTCATCGGCCCGGCCTGGTCGAGCGACGAGGCGAAGGCGACGATGCCCCAGCGCGAGCAGCGCCCATAGGTCGGCTTCATGCCGACGATGCCGGTGAAGCCGGCAGGCTGGCGGATTGAGCCGCCCGTATCGGTGCCGGTGCCGCCGAGCGCGGCGCGCCCCGCCACCGCCGTCGCCGAGCCGCCCGACGAGCCGCCCGGGACCAGCGGCCGGTTGTCGCCGGCACCCTTGGTCGAGCACCGCCAGGGATTCTCGGTCGGCCCGTAATAGCTCGTCGTCGTCGACGAGCCCATGGCGAACTCGTCCATGTTGGTCTTGCCGAGCATGACCGCGCCGGCCTGCCAGAGCTGCGCCGTCACCGTCGATTCGTAAGGCGGCTTGAAGCCGTCGAGGATGCGCGAGCCCGCCGTCGTCAGCACGCCCTTGGTGCAGAAGAGATCCTTGATCGCCAGCGGCAGCCCTTCGAGCGGCCGCGCGGCGCCCTGCGCGATGCGGGCATCGGACTCCGCCGCCATCGCCAGCGCCTGCTCCGGCGTCTCGGTGATGAAGGCCTTGAGCGGCCGCATCGCCTCGACGGCGGCGACATGCGCCTCGACGAGCTCGCGCGCCGAGAACGCCTTCCTGGCGAGCCCGTCGCGCGCCGCCGCCATGGTGAGATCGGTGAGCGCGGTCACTCGACCACCTTAGGCACGGTGAAGAAGCCGCGCGCCGTGGCGGGCGCATTGGCCAGGATATCGTCCTGCCTGTCGCCGTCGCTGACGACGTCCTCGCGCATCGGCAGGCGCATCGCCGCGACGCTGGTCATCGGCGCGACGCCTGACGTGTCGATCTCGGCGAGCTGCTCGATCCAGGTCAGGATATGGCTGAGCTCGCCGGCGATCTTGTCCTCTTCGCCCTCGGGCAGTTTGATCCGCGCCAAGGTGGCGATATGCGCCACGGTGGCCTTGTCCAACGCCATGATGTAGATGTCTCCTGCCGCCACGCCGCGCCGACGCAAATGCCCCTCCGCTGGCGCCAGCGCGAGATTTCCCGGAGCGCCGGAAACTAGCATCCGATATGGCCATCCGCAACCCTGCCGACCTCAAGGACCTGGCCGCGACCGCAGGCCGGCTGATGGCGCTCGATCTCGGCAGGAAGACGATCGGGCTGGCGCTCTCCGATACGCGCCATACCATCGCCACGCCGCTCGAGACCATCAAGCGGACCAAGTTCACCGCCGACGCGACGCGGCTGCGTGCCCTGATCGCCGCCCATGGCGTCGGCGGTCTGGTCATCGGCCTGCCGGTCGCCATGGATGGCAGCGAGGGGCCGCGCTGCCAGTCGGTCCGCCAGTTCGCCGCCAGCCTGCTCGAGACGATCGACATCCCGATCG
>DATAQP010000266.1:0-5658 GCA_036264595.1 Allostellaceae bacterium | reverse complement strand
AACGATTCGGTGAAGAGGAGTCCCTGCGCCGTCTGCAGGCCGAGCCCGTTGATGTCGGTGAGGAAGATCAGCATGCCGGCGAGCTTCTGCTTGGGCGTGATGCCGAACTCGACCGCCTGCTTGATCGAGTTGGTGGTGTCGCCGCCGGCATTGGCGAGGCCGATCACCTTGGCGCTGGAGGATTGCGCCTGCAGCAGGAAGGACGAGAAATCCGACGTGTTGAGCGGATGGCGGACGGCGCCGATCACCTTGCCGCCCTGCGCCTTTACGACCGCCGAGGTCTGCGCCTCGAGGTCCTGGCCGAAGGCGTAATCGGCGGTGAGGAAAAACCAGCTGTCGCCGCCGCCCTCGACCACCGCCCGGCCGGTCACGTTGGCGAGGGCGTAGTTGTCGAAGTTCCAGTGGATCGTGTTGGCGTTGCACATGTCGCCGGTCAGCCGCGTCGTCCCGGCCGAGGCGTTGAGGTGGACCTTGTTGAGCTGCTTGGTGATCTCGGTGACCGCCAGCGCGACCGCCGAGTTGGGCACGTCGATGACCGCGTCGACGCCGTCGCGCTCATACCATTCGCGCGCGATGTTGGAGCCGACATCGGGCTTGTTCTGATGGTCGGCGAAGACCACGCTGGGCTTGAGAATCGATTTGGGGTTGGCGGCAAGATAGTCGTCGACCGCCATCCTGACCGCGGCCACCGAGCCCGGGCCGGTCGTATCCTGATAGAGCGACGATTGGTCGTTGAGGACGCCGAGCTTGACGGTGCCGTCGAACGGCGCCTGCGCGGCGGCGGCGAATGATATGACGGCGAGAACGGCGGCCGGCGCGATCCGAAGCAATCGGCTCATGACGTTTCCTCTCCTTGTTTTGCCCTCTGGGGGCGGGCCGCCGGCATTGTTAAATGACGGCCGTAGCCCCGGCAAGCCGGCGCGACGCGACGCCCTTTGCGGACACGCTGGCGGGCTGGCGGCAGAAACGGTACAAAGAGAGATCGCGACGCGTCGATGCGCGACGACGCCCGGGACGCTGGTTGCTCGCGCGCGGAGGCATCGATGCGCAAGATCGCTCTCGCCGTTGCCCTGACATCCGCTCTGGCAGGTTGCGCCGCCCCGCCGGCGAGCGACACCGCGCCGCCGCCGGGCGCCGGACGAACCGCCCTCAGCAACATCGGAACGCCCTTCCTCATCGCCCTGAAAATCCCGTTTTGCGCCGTTAGCGCGGTGATCGCGGCGCCCCTCGCCGCCGCGGCGCAGCTTGCCGGCACGACGGAGGGCGAGCTGCTCAAGGAGGATCTCGGCGACGGGCTGGAGCAGAATTGCGCGCCGCCTTACGTGCTGACGCCCTAGACGGCGCCGCAGGTGAAGCTGTGGGACATCTCGCCGCCGCTGCGGCTCGGCATTCCGGTCTGGCCCGGCGACACGGAATTCGTGGCCGAGCGCAGCTGGCAGCTCGACGATGCCTGCCCGGTCAATGTCTCGCGCGTCACCCTCTCGACCCATACCGGCGCCCATGCCGATGCGCCGCTGCATTACGACGCAGCGGGCGCACCGGTCGGCGGGCTCGACCTCGAGCGCTATCTCGGCCCCTGCCGCGTCGTCCACGCGATCGGCGTCCGACCGCTCATCCGTGCCAGCGACCTTCTCGACCACCTCGCTCACGGCGTAACGCGCCTTCTCATCCGCACCTATGAGCGCGCGCCGCAGGAGCGCTGGGATCCCGCTTTCGCCGCCATCGATCCCGCCGCCATCGACGCGCTGGCGGCGCGCGGCATCGTCCTCATCGGCGTCGACACGCCGTCTCTCGATCCACAGGATTCCAAGATGATGGATGCACATCACGCGGTGCGCCGCCATGGGCTCTCGATCCTCGAAGGGCTGGTGCTCGACGCCGTCGCGCCGGGCGATTACGAGCTCATCGCCCTGCCCCTCGCCTTCGCCGATCTCGACGCGGCGCCAGTGCGCGCGGTGCTGCGGCGGCCCCTGCCATGAAGGGCGCCATGACGCGCGACGAGGCGCTGGCGCTCGACCGCGCCGATACGCTGGCCGCGTTCCGCAGCCGCTTCGTCCTGCCCGCCGATATCATCTATCTCGACGGCAACTCGCTCGGCGCCCTGCCGAAGGCGACGCCGGCGCGGCTCGCCGCCGTCATCGAGAACGAGTGGGGCGAGGGCCTCATCCGCAGCTGGAACCGCCATGGCTGGATCGACCTGCCGCGTCGCGTCGGCGACAAGATCGGCCGGCTGATCGGGGCGCGTCCGGGCGAGGTCGTCGTCGCCGATTCGACCTCGGTCAATCTCTTCAAGCTGATCGCCGCGGCGCTGCGCCTCAGGCCGGAGCGCCGCGTCATCGTGTCGGAGAGCGAGAACTTCCCGACCGATCTCTATGTCGCGCAAGGGCTGATCGAGCTGCTCGGCAACAGGCACGAGCTGCGCCTGGTCACGCCGCAAACGCTCGATGCGGCGCTCGACGACGACGTCGCCCTCGTCCTCCTCACCCATGTCAATTACCGCAGCGGCCGCATGCACGACATGGCGGCGGTGACGCGGCGCGCGCATGCGGCGGGCGCCCTCATGCTGTGGGATCTTGCGCATAGTGCCGGCGCGCTGCAAGTCGACCTCAATGGTTGCGACGCCGATCTCGCCGTCGGCTGCGGCTATAAATATCTCAATGGCGGCCCGGGCGCTCCCGCCTTCCTCTATGTCGTGCAGCGCCTGCAAGAGGATTTCCGCTCGCCGCTCACCGGCTGGCTCGGCCATGCCGCGCCCTTCGATTTCGATTGGCGCTATCGCCCGGCGCCGGGCATCGCCTCGGCGATCGTCGGCACGCCGCCGATCCTCAGCCTCGCCGCGCTCGAGATCGGCATCGATCTCGCCCTCGAGGCCGATCTCGCCGCGGTGCGCGCCAAGTCGCTCGCCCTCGCGCGCCTCTTCGCCGCCCGCGTCAGCGAGAGCTGCGCCGGGTTCGGCCTGACCCTCGCCTCGCCGTCGCGCGACGACGAGCGCGGCAGCCAGATCTGTTACGCGCATCCCGAGGGCTACGCCATCATGCAGGCGCTGATCGCGCGCGGCGTCATCGGCGATTTCCGCGCCCCCGACATCCTCCGCTTCGGCTTCACCCCGCTCTACACCGGCTTCGCCGATGTCTTCGACGCCGTCGAAATCTTGCGCGAAGTGCTGGCGAGCGGCGAGTGGGACCGGCCCGAATTCAAGCGCCGCGCCGCGGTGACATGAGCCTCACAATTCGGTACGCACCTCCCAGAGCTCGGGGAAGAAGCGTATGTCGAGTGCCTGCCGGAGATAGGCGACGCCGGCGGTACCCCCGGTGCCGCGCTTGCGGCCGATGATGCGCTCGACGGTGGTGACGTGGCGGAAGCGCCATTGCTGGAACCAATCCTCGAGATCGACAAGCTCCTCGGCGAGCTCGTAGAGCTCCCAATAGCGCGCGGTGTCGCGATAGATGGTCAGCCAGGCCGCCCGTACGCTGGCGTCGCTGCGATGCGGTAGCGAGACGTCGCGGCGCAGCAACGCGGCATCGATGGCGAAGCCGCGCCGCGCCAAGAGTGCGATCACCTCGTCATAGAGGCTCGGCGCGCGCAAGGCCGCCGAGAGCATGGCGTGGAGCTCGTCGCGGTGGCGATGCGGCTCGAGCATCGCCGCATTCTTGTTGCCGAGGGCGAACTCGATGAGCCGGTACTGATAGGACTGGAAGCCGGAGGAATGGCCGAGACTGTCGCGGAAGCTGAGATAGTCGGCCGGCGTCAAGGTCGACAGCACGTCCCAGGACTGGATGAGCTGCGCCTGGATGCGGCTGACCCGCGCCATCCCCTTGAACGAGGCGGCGAGCTGATCCTGGCGCAGTTGCGCCGTCGCCGCGCGCAGCTCGTGCAGCACCAGCTTCATCCACAGCTCGGTCGCCTGATGGATGATGATGAAGAGCATCTCGTCGTGCTGGGCTGAGACCGGGCGCTGGCAGTCGAGCAGCTGGTCGAGGCGGAGATAATCGCCATAGCTCATCGCCGCGCTGAAATCGACATGCGCCTCGCTGCCGGGATCGCGGCCGGGCGTCGTTGCATTCTTGCTTGGTGGTGTCGATTTGCTCATCGTGCGGTTCCCTGGGCCATGTCCTTCGACTTCGCTCAGGACGAGGTGAGCCTCGTGGTGGCAAATCCACCTCATCCTGAGCGAAGTCGAAGGATACTGCCCCAATATCGCATCGAGGCAACAGCATGACGATCCGGACCTGGCTTCTGGCCGCCACCATCAACGGAATCCTCGCCGTCGCCGCCGGCGCCGCCGCCTCGCATCTCTTCGCCAACGACGCCCAGCGCCTCGCGCTGATGGAGACCGGTGCGCACTATGCCATGTATCACGCGCTGGCGCTCCTCGCCCTCGCCGCGCTGGCCGAGCATAGCAAGGAAGACGCGGCGCTCCTCGCCGCCGCGTGGCTCTTCATCGCCGGCACGGTGCTTTTCTCGGGCAGCCTCTACCTCCTCGCTCTGACCGGAATCCATGCCCTCGTCTGGGTCACGCCGTTCGGTGGCGTCGCCTTCATGCTCGGCTGGGCGGCGCTCGCGATCCACGCTTGGCGGCGCGCGCGCTTGCAACCTTAGGTGTCCGGTCCCTGAGTCTGGGAATGAGCCAAGCTGATCCGGCTGACCGGCGAGTCGACATCGGCGAGCCGACGCCGCGCGGTGCTTCAATGTCCGATGTCGAAGAGGTCGGGATATTGGCGCGGCTGCGACCGCAGATACTGGTTCGGCGCTTTCACCTGAGCCCCGAAATGGGCGGCGGCATGCCAGGGCCAGCGCGGCTCGTAGAGGACCGTCCGCGCGAGTGCGATGAGGTCGGCATCGCCGGTGCCGACGATGGCTTCGGCCTGGTCGAACGCAGTGATGAGCCCGACTGCGATCACCGGCATCCGCGTCGCCGTCTTTACGGCGCGCGCGAGCGGCACCTGATAGCTCGGACCGACGGGGATCCGCTGGGCCGGATCGAGACCGCCGCTCGAGACGTGGATTGCTGCGCAGCCACGCGCGTCCAGCGCCTGCGCAAAGGCGATCGTCTGGTCGATGTCCCAGCCGCCTGCCACCCAATCGGTGCCGGACACGCGCATGGTGACCGCACGCTCGAGAGGGAAGACGGCCCGCACGGCATCAAAGACTTCAAGCGGAAAACGCATGCGGTTCTCGAGGCTGCCGCCGTAGGCGTCGTCACGTCGGTTGGAGATCGGCGAGAGGAACTGGTGCAGCAGATAACCATGGGCGCCGTGCAGCTGGACGGCAGCCATCTCCAGCCGCGCGGCACGCCTCGCGGCCGCGGCGAAGGCATCGCGCACGCGTACGAGGCCGTCGCGGTCCAATGCGACCGGCGAATGCTGGCCCTTCTCGAACGGGATCGCGGAGGGCGCGACCGTCTGCCATCCGTTCGGGTCGTCGGGCGGGAACTGCGCGCCACCCTTCCACGGAACCTCCGTCGAGGCCTTGCGGCCAGCATGCGCCAGCTGGATGGCGATGGGCATGTCGGACCAGCGCCGGACGCTTGCGACGGTGCGGGCGATCGCTGCTTCCGTCATGTCGTCCCAGAGTCCGACGTCCGCGTAGGTAATCCTTCCCTCGGGCAGCACGGCGGTTGCCTCGATGGTCAGCAGCGCCGCGCCCGAGAGGGAAAGA